>NZ_VPBA01000017.1:0-63823 GCF_013418945.1 Acinetobacter sp. YH12112
AATAATTCAAGTGAATTTGTTTGAAAGAAGAACTTTAAAAGCTTTATTTTCACCCGATAAAATACCCATAAAACAAGAGGAAGCTCAAATGAGCTTCCTCTTGTGAAAAATTGTGGGACAGCAATGGTCGCGGCCCTCTTTTTTTATAGATCTAGACATCCATAAGCCACGCTCATCACACCGCCTGTTTGCCCTGGAAAATTGTTATTGCTTTGCAACAATCTGTTTTTTATTTAATTAAAGCCCCTATATTAAACTGCAAGATAAAAATTGTGATTGATCTTGCCATGAAACGCGCCTTTTCCCATTTTCTCCTGCCCTTTGGCCTGCTGACTTCAGCTCTACTTCTGGTCGGTTGTGACCAGCCCAGCGCTCCGGTTTCGGAAGCCGATCCGGACACTGAAATCACCTCCCAGCAGCAAAGCCCTGCGCCACAAGCCGATTTAAAAAGCGGCAATATGTTTTATATTGTGCGCGATGTGGCCGATATGCAGCTGAAAGCCGGTGAGTATGTCGAGCAGTTACGCCAGACCCAGACCGAGCTGCAACAGGCCGTCAACAGTCAGGATCATCAACAGCTACAAAGCGCAGCCAGCAAATTGCAACAGCAATTACAGGGCTTTAATAGCGCCTTAAACAGTTTGAATTTAAAAAGTCAGGAAATTGACAATATTCGCCAGAACATTCTGCAAGCCAATGAACAGGTTCTGGCTTCGCCATTTTTAAATGGTCAGATTGACCTCAGCAAAGTCGACTTTGCCAAAATTCAGCAGCAGATGGGCACAGTACAATCTGAGATGGTGAAACTGGCCAGCATCCTGTTACAGTCAGAGAATGCTGAAAATACTGAAAGCGCAAACACTGACACTGAAAATCAGGCAGCAACTGAATCCTGATTTTCAGGCTCACTGCCCATCTGGGTGGTGAGTCTGCCTGATTCAGAGAATTTTTAGTCTGATTCTGATAGTTAAAATTTAAAAAAATAATGAGTTCATTTAAAAATAAGAGGTCTGCCATGCAGCATCCACTGATTTATTCTGTTGTACCGGTGACATTCCGTTTAGATCTGAAAGATCCATTTATCTTCTGTGCCCATCATCTGGATCATTTTCCGGCTGGCAATGCCCAACTGGGTCCGCAAACGCCACCACAAAATAAAGAATACAATATGTATTATGGCAATGTGGTGCCCGGTTTCCCTGAGCACCCACATACCGGTTTTGAAACCATTACCTTAGTGGAACAAGGTGTGGTCGATCATTTTGATTCACTCGGCAATGCCGGTCGCTATGCCGCTGGAGATGTGCAATGGCTGACCACCGGCAATGGCGTCGAACACTGCGAGATGTTTCCACTCGTGCATGAAGACCAAGCCAACCCAATGGAACTGTTCCAGATCTGGTTTAATTCATCGCCTGAGCAGAAGCAACAGCCAGCTGATTATAAAATGTTATGGCGCGAGCAGATTCCGCATGTAATTGAAGCCAATGCGGCAGGCCAGAAAGCTGATATCCGGGTAATTTCCGGCCAGTTTAAAGAAACTGATGCCCTACCACGTCCACCCCATTCATGGGCAGCGCCGGCTGAAAACAAGGTGAATATTTACCTGATTACCTTAGCGCCTGAAGCTGAGGTGACCATTCCAGCCACCAGCGCCAGTTCGACCCGCTTCTGTTATTTATATCAGGGTAAGAGTTTAGAGCTTGAAGGTCAGCAGATGGACGTGAAACATCTGGCCGAACTAAAACCGGATGTCGAGATTCATTTAAAAGGCGGACTACTTGAATCCCGGATTCTATGGCTTGAAGGTGAGCCAATTGGTGCACCGGTAGCCATGCGCGGACCGTTTGTACTGAATAGCGAAGATGAACTGAACGCTGCCTTTAAACGTTACCGCGACACCCATTTTGGTGAATGGCCATGGCCGAGTCCGGCACCGGTGTTTGAACGCAAGCAGCCACGTTTTGCGACTTATCAGGGTGGTGAGCATAAGGAATATCCTGAACAGCTCTAAATTCTATTTTTATGAGAACAGCTTGGCATGTTTCAGGCTATTTTTATGAAAAATTAAACAATGAAATTATCAGGGTTTGGAAAAATGGATATAGAGCTGGGTTAAGTAAAGATGAATGAAAGTCTTTAGATCAAAAGCAAGTGTTTGCGATTTACACCTTGCAGCAACCGCAAACACAGATGTGGAAATTATTATTTAGGAAGTTGAATAGAAGGCTTAGAACATTTGCCGCCTACTGCCAAACTGTATTTTTCAATCGCCTGCTGACCTTCAGTCTCATCAACCAATTTTACGTTTGCACCACCAACAAATACACCTGGTTTAATGTATTGTTGAACATAATAGTTTTTCCCACTTTGTGTAGTTACGTTCAGGTGATTAGGAGAAAACTCTGATTCTGTAGACACAATATGTGTTTTACCACCTTCTACCTCTGTATAAAAATAAACACCACGTGCAGTTTCACCCAAGCACTCACCGTTAACCCAAATATCTTTCTTGAGTCCTGCACCTACAACGCTATTCGAGCGGTACATATAGATTCCTGCTTGACCTGCTTGTGGCGCTTGAATCTTTTTTTGTTGCTGCACTGCTTGTGGATCTGCTTTCGGAACCGAAGCACAACCAACAAAACCTAATGATAATAATAGCGGTAAAATAATTTTATTTGACACCCCAAATTCCCCTTATTTATTTTTTAAGAGCATGAGATATAACAAATATATAAGTTATTTACTAATATATTCCATTAAATAGTATTCATAAAAAAACCACCCTTTCGGGTGGTTTCTTCAATCTTAAACCAGCAATTACATTGCGCGGTTTTTGATTTTGCGGATCGTTTCCAACTGTGCAGCAGTTTCTGCCAAAGCAGCCAAAGCAGCAGCAGCGTCCAAATCGCTCTTTTGATTCGCCAGCAATTGTTCAGCGTGTTTACGCGCTTCAATAATTGCCGCTTCATCCAAGTTTTCTGCACGGACTGCAGTATCTGCAAGAACCGTAACAACGTGCGGTTGAACTTCTAGAACACCACCAGATACATAGATTAATTCTTCTGTACCATTTTCCAAAATAACGCGGATCGCGCCAGGTTGGAGCAAAGTTACCAGCGGAGCGTGGCCAGGCATAATACCCAACTCACCGCCAGCACCTTTTGCAATTAGCATAGTTACAGTGCCAGAGTACAAAGACTCCTGAACACTTACAACGTCACATTGCATAGTCGCCATGAGAACCTCCTAAATTAGGTAGCTAATTAAAGTTTCTCGGCTTTAGCAATCACTTCGTCAATACCACCAACCATATAGAACGCTTGTTCTGGGATGTGATCGTATTCACCAGCTAGAAGACCTTTAAAGCCACGAATCGTTTCTTTAAGCGGTACAAGTTTACCAGGCGCGCCAGTAAATACTTCAGCTACGTGGAACGGTTGAGAGAAGAAACGTTGGATCTTACGTGCACGGTATACAGTAAGTTTGTCTTCTTCTGACAATTCGTCCATACCAAGAATTGCGATAATGTCTTTCAGTTCTTTATAGCGTTGTAGAACGTTTTGAACTGCACGAGCAATTTCGTAATGCTCAGTACCAACTACCAGTGGATCTAACTGACGTGAAGTTGAGTCAAGTGGATCGATCGCAGGGTAAATACCTTGAGAAGCGATGTCACGGCTCAATACAACAGTTGCGTCCAAGTGAGCGAACGTTGTAGCAGGCGATGGATCTGTTAAGTCATCGGCAGGTACGTATACCGCTTGGATAGACGTAATAGAACCAGACTTAGTTGATGTAATACGTTCTTGAAGAACACCCATCTCTTCTGCAAGTGTAGGCTGATAACCTACTGCAGATGGCATACGGCCTAGAAGTGCTGATACTTCAGTACCTGCTAGTGTATAACGGTAGATGTTGTCAACGAACAATAATACGTCACGGCCTTTACCGTTTTCGTCTTTTTGATCACGGAAGTACTCAGCCATCGTCAGACCAGTCAACGCTACGCGTAAACGGTTACCAGGTGGCTCGTTCATCTGACCGTAGACCATTGCTACTTTGTCTAGAACGTTAGAGTCTTTCATCTCGTGATAGAAGTCGTTACCTTCACGAGTACGCTCACCAACACCAGCGAATACAGATAAACCTGAGTGCGCTTTAGCGATGTTGTTGATCAACTCCATCATGTTTACAGTTTTACCAACACCGGCACCACCGAACAGACCAACTTTACCACCTTTCGCGAACGGGCAAAGTAAGTCAATGACTTTAATACCAGTTTCTAGAAGGTCAGTAGAAGCCGCTTGTTCTGCATAAGAAGGCGCTTGACGGTGAATTGGTAAACGCTCTTCAGTTGCAACTGGACCAGCTTCGTCGATAGGGCGACCAAGAACGTCCATGATACGACCAAGTGTCGCTGTACCTACTGGTACAGAGATCGGCGCGTTAGTGTTAGTTACGTTCAAACCACGTTTAAGACCTTCAGTAGATCCCATCGCAATTGTACGTACAACGCCGTCACCAAGTTGTTGCTGAACTTCTAAAGTAGTTTCAGTGCCATCAACGTGAAGAGCGTCATAGATCTTAGGAACGCTGTTGCGTTCAAACTCGACGTCGATAACCGCGCCGATGATCTGAATGATACGACCGCTACTCATTGCTGTCTCCTCAATTCAAAATAATGTTAAACGGCAGCGGCACCACCAACGATCTCAGAAATTTCCTGAGTAATCGCGGCTTGACGCAGCTTGTTATAAATAAGTTGTAGGTTCTTGATAAGCTCACCTGCGTTATCCGTCGCAGCTTTCATTGCGACCATACGTGCAGATTGCTCACAAGCGATGTTTTCAATCACACCTTGATACACCACAGACTCAATATAACGAACCAATAAACCATTCAGCAGTTCTTCTGCTTCTGGTTCATAGATATAGTCCCAACCGTATTGACGGTTCAGGGTCTTGTCTTCTTCAGCAGCTGCTAAAGGAACAAGTTGTTCGATTTTTTGATTTTGAGTCATGGCATTGACAAAGCCGTTGGACACCAGATAAATACGATCTAACTCGCCTTTATCATAAGCGTCTAACATCACCTGTACAGAACCAGATAACTGTTCAAGACTTGGTGTATCACCTACGTTTGTAGTTGCACCTAGTACTTTACCGCCGTAGTTTTTAAAAAACGAAACCGCTTTTTGACCAATTAAAGCAAATTGAACTTCAATTGACTGCTCTTGTTGCTGTTGTACGTGTTTGACCACTTTTTTGAACAGGTTAATGTTCAAACCGCCTGCCAAACCACGATCTGAAGAAACAATGATATAGCCAACGCGCTTCACAGGACGCTCAACCATATAACGGTGTTTATATTCAGGATTCGCTTGTACCAAATGAGCAATTACACGGTGCATATTTTCGGCATACGGACGGCCTTGAGCCATGCGCTCTTGCGCACGACGCATCTTAGAAGCAGCTACCATTTGCATCGCTCGAGTAATCTTCTGCGTGCTCTTGATACTAGCTACTTTGGCGCGAATTTCTTTTAAGTTTGCCATACGCTTAACCTAGTATTCGAAGGCCCTTTCGAGCCCTCGAAGGTTGATCCGTGAACCAAACCAACACTAATTAGCAAAGTGCTAAATTAGTAAGTTTGAGTCGCTTTAAAGCTTTCAATACCTGCTTTGATTGCAGCTTCGATGTCTTTGTTGTAATCACCAGTTTCATCGATTTGTTGCATTAACGCAGCGTGCTCTGAACGGAAGTAAGAAATTAACGCAGCATCAAAGTCTACGATTTTCTTCACTTCAACGTCAGCCATGTAGCCTTCGTTAGATGCATAAACTGAAACAGCCTGGTCAGCAATTGAGTAAGGCGCATATTGTTTCTGCTTCATTAACTCAGTTACGCGTTGACCATGTTCAAGTTGCTTACGAGTTGCTTCGTCAAGGTCAGAAGCGAACTGAGCAAACGCTGCCAATTCACGGTATTGCGCCAAAGCGGTACGGATACCACCAGACAATTTTTTGATGATCTTCGTTTGAGCCGAACCACCAACACGCGATACAGAAATACCGGCGTTCACCGCAGGACGAATACCCGCGTTGAATAATGATGTTTCAAGGAAGATCTGACCATCAGTAATCGAAATTACGTTAGTCGGTACGAATGCAGATACGTCACCTGCTTGAGTTTCAATAATCGGCAATGCCGTTAATGAACCAGTTTGGCCTTTAACTTCACCGTTAGTGAATTTCTCAACATAGTCAGCAGATACGCGAGAAGCACGTTCAAGTAGACGTGAATGTAGATAGAATACGTCACCTGGGTAAGCTTCACGACCTGGTGGACGACGAAGAAGCAATGAAATTTGACGGTAAGCAACAGCTTGCTTAGACAAATCATCATAAATAATTAACGCGTCTTCACCACGATCACGGAAGTATTCGCCCATTGTACAGCCAGCATAAGGCGCCAGATACAGCATTGCTGCTGGATCAGCTGCAGCTGCTGCTACAACAGTGGTATACGCCATAGCGCCAGTTTCTTCCAGCTTGCGTACTACGTTCGCGATAGTCGATTGTTTTTGACCAATTGCTACGTATACACACTTAATGCCAGAGTTTTTCTGAGCGATGATCGCATCGATCGCCATAGCTGTTTTACCAGTCTGACGGTCACCAATGATCAACTCACGCTGACCACGGCCAACTGGGATCATTGTATCTACTGATTTATAACCAGTTTGTACAGGTTGATCCACTGATTGACGCCAAATTACGCCTGGTGCTACTTTTTCTACAGCATCAGTTAATTTCGCATCAATTGGGCCTTTACCATCAATTGGGTTACCCAAAGCATCTACCACACGGCCTAAAAGTTCTGGACCAACCGGAACTTCTAATACACGACCTGTGCAACGAGCTTTTTGACCTTCTTGAAGGCCTAAGTAGTTACCTAAAACAACGACGCCCACTGAATCCTGTTCTAGGTTCAGTGCCATACCGTATAAGCCGCCGTCGAATTCGATCATTTCACCGTACATTGCATCAGCAAGACCGTGAATGCGCACAATACCGTCGGATACCATAACAATGGTACCTTCGTTTTTAGCGGTCGCGCTGGTGTCCAGATCGCCGATACGCTGTTTAATGAGCGCACTGATCTCGGATGGATTCAGTTGTTGCATTGCGCTATACCTCAATCTTTTTAAAGTTCAGTCTTCTTATATGCAATTACGCAAGAAGACGAGTCCGCATTTTTTCAAGCTTGTTAAGCGCAGAATCATCTATCACTTGGTCGCCTGCACGAATAACAACACCCGCGATTAACGCCGGGTTGACTTCTACTGCAATAGAAACCGTGCTGTTGAAACGCTTTTCCAGCGCCGCTTTCAACACTTGTTCTTGGTCAGCAGACAATGGGAAAGCCGATTCAATTACGACGTCCACATTGTTGTTATTCTGTGATTTGAGCTGTTCATATTCTGCTTGAATTTCAGGCATTAAAGACAAACGATCATTTTCAGCAAGCAAAGTCAAAAAATTTGACAATGCTGCAGTCTGGTCTTCACCTAAAACTTTTGCAAAAACACTCACCTGCTCTGCAGGAGTAAGCTCAGGGCGATTTAAGTAAGCTGAAAATGCTTCGTCTTGTACCGCAGCACTGAGCAATGCTAGTGCTTGTGACCAACTGTCAGTTGCACTTTGCTCAGAGGCATAAGCATATGCTGCTTTCGCATATGGGCGTGCCAACGTCAAGAGTTCAGCCATATTTCGCCTCGCTTAAAGTTTAGCAGCCAGCTGGTTCAGCATGGCATTGTGAGCTTCTGCGTCAACTTGCTGGCTAAGAATTTTCTCAGCACCGGCAACTGCCAAAGCAGCGACTTGTTGACGTAATTCTTCGCGAGCAGCATTGATTTCAGTATCAACAGCTTCTTTCGCCTGTTGACGGATACGCTCACCTTCAGCAGATGCTTGAGTACGCGCTTCTTCGACCAATTGTGCTGCACGACGGTTCGCTTGTTCGATCAATTGAGCCGCTTGTGCTTTCGCTGCGTCTAGCTCTGCCTTAACTTGTGCTTGCGCATCAGCAAGGTCAGCTTTTGCTTTTTCAGCAGCATTTAAGCCATCAGCGATGCGACGCTGACGCTCACTAATCGCATTGATTAGTGGTGGCCATACAAACTTCATGCAGAATGCGACGAAAATCGCAAATGCAATCGCTTGGCCAATCAATGTGAGGTTGATATTCATTGCTATTCCTCAAATAGTGGATTTTTGGGAATTAAGCTGATTAACCTACAAATGGATTAGCGAAGATGAAGAACAAGCCAATACCAACACCGATCATAGGCACAGCATCAAGAAGACCCGCGATTAAGAACATACGAGTTTGAAGTTGTGGAGCCAATTCTGGCTGACGTGCAACAGCTTCAAGGAAGCGACCGCCCAAAAGACCAAAACCAATCGCAGTACCTAAAGCACCGAAAGCGATCAAGATAGCAGATGCAATTGCAACTAGACCTAAAGTGAGTTCCATGAAAAATTCCTCAGAGGTTAGGTTTTATACCAAATTAAGTTAAAAAATTGTGTGCCCAACCGCCCGATGACAGTTAGGCCATACCATTAATGCTTTTCGCTTGCCATGCTCATGTACACGATTGTCAACATCATGAAAATGAATGCTTGTAGCGTAATAATCAAAATGTGGAAAATCGCCCAAGGCACAGACAATGCCCACTGGATCCAGAACGGTAATAACGCGATAAGAATGAAGATTAACTCACCCGCATACATGTTACCGAACAGTCGTAGAGCCAATGAAACTGGTCGCGCCAAGAAAGTAGTCAATTCCAACAATAAGTTGAATGGAATTAAAAGCACTTTAGCAACTGGATTACTTGGGTTAAATGGGTTAAGTGCCAACTCACCAACGAAGCCGCCAACACCTTTCTCACGAATACTATAGAAAATAATTAAGAAGAATACAGAAATAGACATACCTAAGGTAATGTTTGGATCTGTAGTCGGAACAATTTTAAAGTAAACCTGATGAGGGTCCACACCCAGCATAGATGCAATCGCCTGTTGAGCTACATAAGGAATAAAGTCAACAGGGATTAAATCCATCAAGTTCATGAGGAAAATCCACACGAAAATGGTTAATGCTAAGGGTGCAATTAATCGAGACTTCCCATGGAAGGTATCACGTACACTTGAATCTACAAACTCGATAATCACTTCAATTACTGACTGGAATTTACCAGGCACGCCTGAATTTGCAGCTTTCGCGACAATCCAGAACAATAAACAGAAGATCAGACCAAGTCCGATAGACCAACCCATTGAATCCAAGTGAATAGCAGTGAACCCCATCTGTTGAGCTTCTTCAGCAGACTCAGCCAACTTCCATGAACCGTCTGGCATTTTGCCGTACGTCATGTTGGTCAAGTGATGCTTGATATACTCGGTCGAAGTAAGGGCATGTTCTTCAGCAGCCATAAATCACACCTGGTCAATGTCAAAAACAAAAGAGGGAACGAATATCGCGTGCTGCTTGATATCTCGCTCATCTCCTAAAAACTTTTCAATTTTTGCTGCGCCTATACTCGTTTTTGTAGACGTGACACCCAAAACGGAGCGACCCACGACATGGCCTGAACGAGAATAAAACCACAAAACAATGCAACCGGAGACAACGGCTCGACATTGCTTAAAATTAAAATGAATCCTACGATCACAATCGCAAACTTACCGAGCATGCCCCTATACATGTTCGACAGAACTTGTTTAGATGCTCTCGCGCCTGCTGCGCGGAACGACTGCCAGGAAAAATAACAACTTGCAACCCAACATACCAATGCACCAAGTGCGGCACTCAAGGCGGCTGTAGCATCTTTGAATATCCAGGCAATCAATGCAGCAACAGGTATCATGAATGCTTGCAAGAAGACCAAAGCTTTCGCTAATCGTCGGTCAATCAAGCGACTAGTTCGGCTCATTTACTTTCCACTCACAGCATAAATGCTTGACAAGTTTAACTGATGATCGTTTTTTATCGCAGGCATTATAGAGTTACACCCCTGAACATGCAATCTTTTCCCGATCTTAGTCGTATTTTTTTGCACAACTGTAACCGTATTGTCATAATTCAAATTTGCCGCCAAAACGCGCTATTTTTGCGCATTTATTACACATTTTTGCGTTTGGGTAGCCAATTTCTGCCAGGCCTGCACAAAGTCCCCTGCCCCACTCATACTTTCGTCGACCATTTGAAACACAATCGGATTCAGGCGCTGATACTGGCTCTTGCTGGCATGACCTTCGGCCAGTAAACACATTTTCGTGTTTGGACGATGATCATTCATATATTTAATTTGCGCCACCGTCGGAGCGACATGCGGATCATGGGTCAGTGCGCCGGCAAACTTCAGGTTCAGCGGACGTTCCAGATATTGATAGGCATCATGATAAGACCAGTAGGCTTTGGCCGAGGCTTTGCTTTTAAACTTGTCTGCGGTCAGGAGCAGCTCTTGGGCAAAGGCACGGGCATTGGCCCAGTACTGTTCACGCTGCTCAGGCACCTGCTGGGAACGCAAGGCCGCAATAAAAAAGCCAATACGAATGGCATTGTTCGGATCAAGCCAGACATGGGAGTCAACTGTATCTTTTAATGCTGCACCACGAGGGCTACGCTGTGGTAGCGTTTGCAAAATGCCAGAATCTAGCAATGAAATAGCTTTGCTCTGATTGCTGAACAGTTTTTCTAGAGGCGCTTCATGCGCTTTGCCCAGCCAGATCACCAGACCTGCATCCTGAATGGTCTTGCGATGTGCAGGAGTCAAACTGACATCATGTCCGGTCTGGTCGGCCAATAATAAGGTCGGGGTTTCTATGCCTTGTGTAATTTCCTTGGCAATCAGATAAATCGGCTGTGTCGAAATAACAAGACTTTGAGACCAACTCAAGGTACTGAACAAAGCCAGAGCACAGAAGGCGAAAAAACGGGACATGAGCGCAAAATCATAAAACAGGATAGATGTTATATTATAACAAAATAACAAAAATACCTATGTATAATCGAATCTGACTATACTTCATGTTAAAATTTAATGTCCGATTTTCCTCCTACATTTCCTTGGGGTAGCTATGAGCTTATGTTCTCATGAACATCATGATGCATTACATGGCGTGCACGACCATCAAAATATTGAGCAGCGTCTTGCTGAAGCCGAAAGTCTCTGTGCCGCCACAGGTGCTCGCCTGACCCCACTTCGTCGTGAAGTGCTGGAACTGATTTTAAATGCCTCGGGCCCGATGGGGGCATACGACCTGTTGGCCAAAATTAAAAGTGAGTCAGATCGTCCGGCGGCACCACCAACCGTGTACCGCACCCTCGACTTTTTATTAGAAAAAGGGCTGATTCACCGTTTAACTTCTATTAATGCCTATATTCCCTGCTGCCATCCGCGCGAAGGCCATCAGGCGGCGTTTTTAATTTGCACCGAATGCAAAGTGGTCAAAGAAGCTTCTGCGCAGGGTTTACTGCAGCAACTGGCAGAGCTGTCGGCTTCGGACCACTTCACCGCCCATCACAGTATTATCGAGATTTCTGGTTTATGTCAGCACTGCGCCAGCAAACGCTAAGTCCTGCGCCGCTGATTCGCCTTGAACAGATTCAAGTCCGGATTGATGAGCGTGATATTTTAAAACAGGTCGATTTCTCTTTGCATGAGAAAGAAATTGTCACGCTCATTGGTCCGAATGGTGCCGGCAAATCGACGCTGATTAAAGTCATGCTCGGTATTGTCAAACCCACGGCTGGCAAAGTACTGGCCGATAAAAAACTAAAATTCTCCTATGTGCCGCAGAAATTCAATCCTTCACACAGCTTGCCGTTAAGGGTCAAGGATCTGCTGGCTTTAGAAAAATGTAGCAGCACGTTAAAAGCAGAAATTATCCGCGATACCGGTATTGCCAAGCTGGAAAATTCCAAAGTGCAGCAATTGTCAGGTGGTGAACGGCAGCGGGTATTACTGGCCCGCGCCTTATTGCGCCAACCCGATGTGCTGGTGCTGGATGAACCAATGCAGGGGCTGGATATCCAGTCGGAAGCCGAGCTGTATGACTATGTGCGTAGCCTACCAGAAAAATATGGCTGTGCCGTGCTGATGGTCTCACATGATCTGCAATGGGTCATGCAAGGCACGCATCGGGTGGTATGTTTAAATAAACACATTTGCTGTAGCGGCTTGCCCGAAAGCGTGCAGCAGCATCCGGAATATCAGGCCATTTTTGGCACCAACCGGGTGTTCTATCAGCATCATCATGATCATTGTGCGCATGGCGACCATGCCGAGCCGTGTCAGCATGATTCCCGTCCCCATATTCACCCTGAACCGGAAGTCTAAACCATGATGGATTGGTTATCGTTATTACTTCCGGCCTGGATCATGGGCACTTTACTGGTGTTTCTGACCGCGCCACTCGGCTGTCTGATGCTGTGGCGCCGGATGTCTTTTTTTGCCGATACCATGGCACATGGCACCTTATTAGGCGTGGCCATTGCCGGCGCCTTGAGCTTACCGCTGTGGATGGGCGTTACATTTTTAGCCTTATTACTGGTTGGTATTCTTTGGATTCTGCATGATCCGCGCTTACCGAATGATGCCCTGCTGGCCTTATGCTCTGCGACCCTGCTCTGCTCCGGTCTACTGTTTATCCAGCACATTCCAAGCCTGCGCCCGGAACTGCTCAGCTACCTGTTTGGTGATCTGCTCACGATCTCCTGGGCTGATTTACCCATCTTTGCGCTGGTGATTGTCGGTGCACTGCTGGTTCTATATAAGTATTGGCAAGCCCAGATTCAGATTGCCATTGATCCGGATATTGCTGCCAGTGAAGGTATTCATGCCCAGTGGCAACGTCTGATTTTTATGTTGCTGCTGGCCCTGTTTACGGTTCTGGCATTACGCGCGGTCGGCTCGCTATTGATGGGTGCGCTGCTGGTGATTCCGGCGCTCACGGCACGACTGCTGGCGCATTCTCCGAAACAGATGGTGATTTGGGCTTTTGTGATTGCACAAATTGGGGTAACGGTTGGTTTATGGTCCAGCGCCGGCTTAAATACCTCGACCGGTCTGACTATTGTGCTGACCATGGCGGTGATTTTTGCCCTGATCTTTACCATGCAGAAATTTAAAAAACTGGCCTAAACAATCAACCGAAAGGTTCCATCTAGCCCTCTCCTCTTTATCATTGAGAGGGGAAAATCAACATCTATTACTGATGCACCAGACTTAATAAAAATGCAGCACCAGCAAACAGACCGGCAAACGTCCGGTTCATGACTTTCTGCTGACGCGGTGACTTTAATAATCTTAAAACCTTAGCTGCCAGGCCGGTATAGCCCGCCATCACAATCAGATCAATCGTAATCATGGTTGCTGCCATAATCAGATATTGAATCCACTGCGGTTTGGATAAATCCAGAAATTGTGGCAAGACAGCCAGCAAAAATACAATCGCTTTCGGATTGCTCATATTCACCAGAAAACCGTTCAGCAGCAGTCGTCCAGCTGATTTCTGTGGTAAATCCTGCCGGATTTCAATCGAGTGTACCGGCGCTTTCCATTGCAGATAGGCCAGATACAGCAGATACGCTACCCCGAACCATTTCACTGCCAGAAAAGCCCAAGGCGTGGTCGCAAATAGCACGCCCGCGCCGGCCGCCACAATCGCAATCTGTACCAGCAGCGCCAGTTGCAGCCCGATGGCATTCCAGTAACCATGACGAAAACCGTAATTCAGCCCACTCGACATCGAGGCAATCGCACCTGCGCCCGGCGACACACTAATCACCCAACAGGCCAGCATATAGGCCAGCCAAATCTGATAAGACATGGTAATTCACCACAAAAATGACAGATTATTATATGACGATTCATCTTTTAAGTGCGCAGTAAAGAGGCAATAAAAATCTGATCCAGAGACTGTTAAGCTGCTACCGGTTCAGGCACAATAGTTTTAGTGATTGATTATTAAAAACTTAGGAGCCATGAATGACAGCTCAATCTGTAATCTTGCCATTACCTTCAGATCATGCCCGTTTTATTGTTTTACGTTTAAAAGATTTAACTCTTGAGCAATTAAAAGAAAAATTAGCTGATCTTTTTAATACCCGTGATCGCCTGATTACCCAGCATCCTCATGCACAAATTAAAACTGCCGTGGCCTTTGGACCTGAACTTTGGGCACAACTGTACTCCCAAACTCCAGCTGGCTTTAAGCAGCTACAACCGATTGAAGGCGCATTCCAGATGCCTGTCGTACCGGCAGATGTACTCATTCATATTGCCAGTGCCCGTGCGGATATCTGTTTTGCCCTGAGTCAGTCTTTCTTTGAGGGTATTCAGGATCAGGTTGATGTTCTGGATGAGCGGGTCTGCTTCCGCTATTTTGATGGCCGCGACATGACCGGCTTTATTGATGGCACAGAAAACCCGCAATTCCCGGATGACCGTGCTGAAGTCGCTTTACTGGGCGAAGATGCCGGCATTTTTGAAGATGGTTCCTTTGTCTTTGCCCAGCGTTATGCACATGATTTAGATAAATGGAAACGTCTGAAAGTCGATGCACAAGAACAAGTGATGGGTCGCACCAAACTTGAGTCGATTGAGCTAGATGATGAGGTGAAACCTGACAATGCCCACGTCGCCCGTACCGTAGTTGAAGATGATGAAGGTGAAGAAATGGAAATTCTGCGTCATTCCCTACCGTATGGGGATGGGCAAGGTGACCAAGGCTTATTCTTTATTGCCTATACCAAGGATTTAACCATTCTGGATGCGATGCTTGAGCGTATGTTTGGCACCTCGGGAGATGGTATTCATGACCGTTTACTGCATTTTGTCACCGCTTTAGATGGGGCTTACTACTTCGCTCCAAGTGAAGAGTTGCTGGAAACGGTGTTGGAAGGATAATTTATAAAGCCGACGAGAGTCGGCTTTTTTAGTAATAATTTAAAGTTATCAGCTAGCGTTTAATTTCTCAGAGTGATATTTAAATTAAATATTAATTTCAAAAACAGGTTGCGTTAATTTTATTTAAATTAAATCTAGTTTCATCGAGATCTTTAACTTCTTTATTAATTGGCGTATATGTTGCCCCCCAAAATTCATTACCTTTTGAGATAAACGTAAAACTGGCTACCTCTCTATTATCCTCTAATTCTTTATAGGTTGTTTCCAATGCTTTTGACTCATCATCATAAATAACAGTTTTTACTTCCTTTAACTTATGAAAGGAAGTAAAAGGTCTATGGATTATTCTAGAGTTGTATCTATCAAAAGCAATTTCTATCTTCGATGTATCATCCTTTAGACAATAGTATACTTCAGATATAAGTGTTTCACTTGTTTTTGCACAAGATATCATTGAAAATAAATAAATTATTATAAATATAAGCTTTTTAACCACTTAATTTTCTCCTAGCTAATACTTCTGCTTTTTCCTGTGTGTAGCCATATCTCTTAGGTGGTTTAAATTTTTGATTCTTGGAAAGTTCAATAAATCTTGCATAACCTTTTCTTGCTTCACTTAATGATTTTGTACATCCAATTTTCTTGTATTCAGGGTCATGCCACAACCCCCAACCAAATACCTCACCAACCATATCATTAACTATACTATTCTCTAATTTAAAATGGCTTTGTTGCATAAATATGTAAGCATCTGATTTAAATAAATTTAATTTTGGATCAAAAAATAATCAAAACCTTTAAAATCATATAGTTATGAAATCTTTGTGCAACAAAGCCCTTTATAGTAATAGAGTTCCTCTCCCCCCTTAAGGAGAAAACTAGAATAGGGAATTTTTAATTAATTACAATTCTTATTGATAATTCTTGGACTTATAAATTTCTTTAATTCATAAAATTTTAAAATGAAAAATCACAAAATATCAGATATCAATATATAACCTTTTACTACTTTCCCACCCATACTTAAATATTCAATATTTAAGTAAAATTCATCTTTATTTTTTACAATATTTTTTATCCTTACAATATCCCCATTAATTAAATAAGATCTTTTCTTATTAAAATATTGATCAAATAAAAAAGCCTTTCTTGAGGATACTTCAACTTTCTCGACTATTTTACCTAAGTCACTCTTCAATATATAAATATTATTAGGATTTGAAAAAAAAGTAGTTAAATTTAAGTTTGGAGCTAAAGTCCTCCATTCTTCTTTCAATATATATTTCCCAGACTCTAAAAGATATATTCTTTTATAGCTTATTGCTCCATCTTTAAACCTTTCAATAATTCTATTTTTTTTAAATTCTGGATCGTATAATGGACTCAAATAAAACTCTTTTACCTCTTTAGAAGATATCTCAAAAATCCTGTATTGACCACTTGGGTTGCAATCCTCTGTGTAATTCACCACCAAATATTTATACTTACTATTATTTATTTCCTCTAACCAAAAACCATTTTTATTATAACAGTAGTCATTACCATTGAATAAATAAAATTTTTCTCCCCCTTTCCTATAGTAAATATTATTATCTTCTTTTACTAAAATATCTTTTGCTGACAAATTACCTGAAAAAATCAATAATAAAAAAATGAAAAATTTATTTAAAACCATTCCTTTTCTCCACTTCTCTCAATATTTTTATAAATAACTTCTTTCTTTCCAACATCCCATTATTTCCACCATTTATTCTCTTACTCACAGACTCAACTACTTTTAAATGATGACTATCACTATAGTTACTATTTAAATCTGGATACCCTTTATAAATTAAATTATCTGCATTTTTAAATATATTAAATGCCCATACAGAACTTTCCACTGCATGAAATAAGTCATCACAAATTAATTCTGGGTTACTAACTACATCTATTCCTGAGTAGTTTTTATATTTTTTATATGCACTTTTCCAAGTTAGCTGAATTAGACCTCTTCCTTTATACTTAGGACCATCTCCAAAAGATGTATTTCCTTCAGCTAAGATTTGATTTCTTCTTCGACATGCTCGACTATTTTTAACGTCACAAACAGATGGCGGAAAGTTAGATATATCATAATCTTTCCCACTAGCATATTCAATTAAGGTATTAAAGTGGTCACACTCATGATAAATTTGTGCTAAAAAATGACATAACATTAATTTATCTTTTAAATTATGTTTTCTAAGACTTTTATTCAACTCAGGAACAAACTCTTCTGGCGTAGTATTTTGTGTTGATCTCCCATTCATTACGCGATGAGAAAATAGTTTTCTAGAACCATAAACAGCTTTAAAAAAGCTTAACGAAATAATATCTTCTGAATCATTATCAATCCTTTTATCTAAATTAGGTTTATTCTCCTCTGTGGTTCCTTCAATAATATCAACATCTAGATGTAATTTAACAGCTTCCTCTTTAACTCTTTTGGCCACATAACTTACTGGATCTAAAGGTTTTCCATCTGGTTTGAGTACAGTAAATTGTAATCTCTGCCCAACCATACTTATTAACGGCAGTTTTCCATTGGAAATCGAATAAACCTTTTTCTTCCCGGTAGCTACAATTAACATCTCAATATTTGTTTTTTCAATAACGTAATTACTACCTTCACGATCTACAAGCGTTAGTGTAGAAGTACTTTTAAACTTTTCATAGGGTTCATCTAATTGAATCAGAATAGGTTTTTCCGTGCCATTACCTGAATTAAGCGATCTTTTTAAAACAAACTCATCATTCGATGTTAAGGCTAAAAATTCAATATCACGATTAGCCGAAGAGAGGACTTCAACTCTTCCTTGATCATCTGTAATACGTTCAAAACTTTTCTTTCCCTTTGGTCGTGTTTGTATCGGAAAATTAGCCATAATCTTTCCATGAACATCAACCACTTGAAAAGGTGTTACCACCAAACCATTCTGAGAAATCGTACTATTCATTTGTCGATATTCTTCAATGGTGTTAGGTAACTGAATTTTTATAGGATGCTCTGAAGAGGAGAGTGTCGAAGAATTAATGACCTTCACCACAGTATAATCAGATGCCTTCGGTGGTTTTGCTAAAATTTCTACCATCCGATTAGGAGAAGCTTGAAAGACAAATAAGCCATCTGTATCTGTTTTCTTCAGATTCTCTCTCGATGAATTTTGATAACGTGATTTCACCTTCAGATTTCTGACATATCGTCCAGATTTATCATAAAACTTAGAGGTAATGGTCACCAGTTTACTCATGATTCAATATCCTCGTGTGTAGACACCTCATCCTCCTGATCTTCTTCTATTTCTTCGAGCAAATAATCAATCTGTTCATCACTCACTGCTCCACTCAAATGTGTACGCAAAGAGTTAAAGCCCAGTGCAATAAAGTCAGTTGACTGCGACGTATAGAACCTAAAAGTACTCAATTGATTTTGTTCATTTAATATGGATTTATTGGTTTTCAGAAGTTTTCCATCAGTTTGATCAATCACAAAAATTTCTTTTTCTCCTGCAGATGAGCTATTCCATTGATAATTAATCTGATTACTGAACAATGTTGCCATCTGAGGTAAGCTCATCTTCGGTTCAACCACATTTTGTGGCTGTAAAAACAGATGCTGCCCTGCTTTCACCTCGAACTTGCCACCCGTGGTCGGTAACACACCTGAACCACTAATCTCAATCTGACTTCCTCCAGCCACCAATATAATTTTTTTACTCGCCTTGACTTCAATCCTGTCTTCCGTCGAAATAATTTGCACCCCCTTTCTGGCAATAAGATCTGCACCATCACCCTGTGCCTGAATCTCAACCTTGCCTTTACCTACATACAGTCGTGCACCATCTTGTGCTGCAAATAAACTCAGTTTCTGGCTGGCATGTGCTATCAAAGACTGCTGCGTACTCAGGTTAATACTCTCTCCGGCACTGTGGCTGATCTGACCATCGGCAGAAAGGTGTACATCTTGCTGGCTACTTAAAGCAATAGAGTTTGGTGCACTGAGAATCATCAGTGCCTGTTTAAAAGCAGCGGCTTTGCTTTCATCCTGCTGTTCGATCTGCTCTAAAAAGTTCTTTAAGTTATCGAGAACTTCTAAAGGATCGGTCTGCTGGTTTTTGGCCACTTCACTTAAGGCTTGAGCATTGTTCAGGCTGCTTTCTAGCTGACTCTTGGCTTCACTGGCATCGAGATGATTGCCTTCGGCTTGTGCCTGTGGATGGGTGGAAATCAGTAAGCCTTCTCCAGCACGGACTGCACCCCACTGATCGGTTCTCAGTTCAAAACCTTCACCACGGCCATCACTTTCGGCACTGGCTTTGGGATGGCTCAAGTTCCCCAGGTTCAGTTGGGTAGAACCATGACTACTTTGCAGCTGGGCAGAAATCTGCTTCGGAGTATCATCAAAACGCAGCTGATTAAAACCACTGCCTTCAATTTCCTGTGAGCGGATCCCGCTGAGTTTTTTGGTGTCGGGTAGCTGGCCTAGGGTATCAAAGCGGGTTGGCGAGCGTTCTGCTTCATGTAAACGCCCCACCACAAATGGCCGGTCGATGTTACCGTCGAAGAAGTCGATCACCACAATTTCATTAATCCGTGGCAGGAAGCGGGCCCCATAGCCTTCTCCGGCCCAGGGGGTCAGTACATCCACCCAGGCGGAATCGGTGTCATTGTCATTACTGCCGGCCCCGCCATCATGCTGATGGTCATCACTGCGGGTAAACAGGAAACGGACTTTGATTCGGCCCCATTCATCGACATGGATGCTTTCGCCAGCAGGACCGACTACCCGGGCGCGCTGTGGATGAGCCGCCGGTCGGTGCCGTAGTGGATGATATTCCGGTACGGTGCGGATATTGCGGCGTTGTAAGGTTAAGGTATTGCCTTGACGTTCATCCGGGTGTTGTTCGTGTTTAACATTAATATGGCTATGCCAGTGGCTCTGGCTGAGTAGTTGGTTAATCTGCTGATTGAGGTCTTTGGGTAAGTTGTTCTGGTTATAGAACTGTTTGCCGGTAATTAGAAATTCTTTGTCGGCTGCGCTGTGCTGGTCAATTTCGGGATGTTCATTCAGTTCAAACCAGTAGCCGACCTGGGCATCACGGACGGTGGAATGGGCGCTGAAGTATTTGGATTGCAGGTCGTGGTAGTGACTGAGGTTCTGGTTCAGTTTGTCCAGCTGGTTATTAGAGGATGCGGTGGCCTGGTCTTCGCCATTTAAATCCTGCATCCAGGCCGGGCTGATCTGCCAGGCTTGTTCCAGACTTAAGCTGGCATTGTCCTGATTGTGGCTGTGCTGGTGTTTGCTTTGCACTGAACCGGCACCTTCTTCCTGGCTCAGGCTATCTGACTGCCAGCGTTGCAGATGTACGGCAGTGGGTTGCAGGCTGCGCTGGGCAATCAACTGGGTGATGCTATCTAATTGTTCGGTGGCACTGGAGCGATGAAAACGAATGCTGCGGCGGTTTAAAGCACTGTACTGGCTGTTATCATCAATCAGGCGCAGTTTCTGGGCCTGAATCGGGCTGCTGGAATGTACGACCTGTAACTGGGCTTCATCAATCAGCCAGTTAATGCCTTCACTGCGCCAGAGCCGGGTCAGGAAGTCATAGTCGGTTTCATTGGACTGCATGATAAAAGGACGCACATCCAGTTCCTGGGTCAGTCCGGTTAAGTCCAGGGTCAGGCTGGCGGCAAAGAGTGGGCTTTTGTTTTGCCATTCTTTAAATAAAATTTCACTGACTTCACGCACGCTTTTATTCATAAACACGCGGCTATTACGGCGTTTATGCCAGAGTGCGGTTGGATCTTCTAGCGTAAGTTTATAGAGGGTGAGTGAACCATCACTTTGGCCTTGCGCGGCTGCGGTGATAATACCGCTGCTGCGAAACAGCTGGCCCTGGTCAGTGACCTGATCGACGGCAACCTGCGCGCCGATAAACTGTTTTAACGGAATCTGCGCGTTGGTCGAAAGACAGATCAGTTCGGCATGTAAACCGTCATTGAGCTGGTGTTCACCATCGATGCGCTGTAAAAAAACATCGGTATTTAAGGCAGGCTGAGAAAATTGAATATGGAGGGCACGTTTTTGTGGGCTGAGGCCGGCCTGCTCCAAGGCAGTATGGATATGAACACGGGTTATCATTGTTATAAAAGCTATTGTTTTAATTTGCCCCGATTCTAAACAATGCTTATTTTTTAATCCAGTCTCCCGCTTTCATTTCGGGGCTACAAACCGCCTGTTTCCGACCAGTTGCGATCAACAGCTGCCCTAAAAAAAAGGAGCCGAAGCTCCTTGTTGTGTTTGTCTATATTTTAGAAGGTAATCCGGCGATAACTGCGGTATTCCGGTTTCCAGAAATTCGTCTCAATGGCCTCTGCCAGTAACTCGTCACTGATTACCGGTGCTACACCGGCCAGCATCGCCGCTTTAGCCACTTTAAAGGCAATAATTTTCGAAACCTTCTGGATTTCATTTAAATCCGGCAGCAGATCGGCCGCTGGATCGAGCAGCATCGGCGAACAGTCTGCCAGTGCATTACTCGACGCCATCAGCATACTGTCTGTGACTCGGGTCGCGCCGGAGGCGACTACACCCAAACCAATACCCGGGAAAATATAGGAGTTATTACACTGTGAGATATGATAAATCTTGCCATGATAATTCACCGGTGCAAATGGACTACCAGTTGCAATCAGCGCCTTACCTTCAGACCATTGCAGGATATCAGCCGGCACCGCCTCAACCCGTGAGGTTGGATTCGACAGTGGCATTACAATTGGTCGCTCACAATTTTCCGTTAGTGTGCGAATAATTTCTTCGGTAAACAGCCCCGGCTGACCCGATACACCAATCAATACCGTTGGTTTGGCATGTTTGACTACATCGAGTAGTGAAATCATGTCATCGGCATTGCCCCAGGCTGCAACCCGTTCAGGCGGCTGTGCCAGTTTGCGCTGGAAGTCCAGCAGATTCGGCTGGTTTTCGGTGATCAGGCCAAAACGGTCAACCATAAATACCCGCGCACGCGCTTCGGCATCGCTTAAACCTTCATACATCATCTGCGCAATAATCTGCTCGGCTATGCCGCTACCAGCGGAACCGGCACCGAGGAAAGCCACCACCTGATCTTTCAGCTGTTTACCAGCGGCACGTGAGGCAGCAATTAAACTGCCCACCGAAACGGCTGCGGTGCCCTGAATATCATCATTAAAACAGCAAATCTGGTCACGATATTTGTTTAACAATGGCATCGCATTGTTCTGAGCGAAATCCTCAAACTGGATCAGCGCTTTTGGCCAGCGGCGCTGGATCGCGGCAATCACTTCATCAACAAAGACATAGTATTCATCGCCGGTAATCCGCGGCTGATTCCAGCCCATATAAATTGGATCATTCAGCAGTTGCGGGTTGTTAGTACCTACATCTAAAGTAATTGGCAAGGTATAAGCCGGGCTGATCCCACCACATGCGGTATATAAGGATAATTTGCCAATCGGAATCCCCATCCCGCCAATCCCCTGATCACCAAGACCTAAGATGCGCTCGCCATCAGTGATTACAATCACCTTCACGTTTTTCTTGTTCACATTTTGCAGAATGTCATCAATATGGCCGCGGTCCGGATAGGCCAGGAAGATGCCACGATGACGGCGGTAAATATCAGAAAAACGCTGGCAGGCTTCGCCGACCGTCGGGGTATAAATAATCGGCATCATTTCACTTAAATGATGCTCAATTAAGTGATAGAACAGGGTTTCGTTGGTGTCCTGAATATTTCTTAAATAAATATGCTTGTTGATGGCATCGTTAAACGACACATACTGCTGATAGGAGCGCTGACTCTGTTCTTCAATGCTCTCGATGGCATGTGGAAGTAAACCGTGGAGATTAAAATGGCGGCGTTCCTCTTCTGTAAATGCACCGCCTTTATTAAGCAAAGGCAGCTCCAGAAGCGTGTTTCCGGCATAAGGGATGTAAAGCGGTTTTTTGGTGGCTGAATTCGCTGATGTCATTTCCGATCTCATTATTCGATGATCCAGAAGGAGGCTCAAAGCAAAAGTTCCTCTGGGAGATAAGCTAGCTTAGCCCGTTTTGAGGACAATGGGGTATTTAGAAAATTGATAATGATTTGTGGATAATTTAGGTACTGAATAAATTTGTCCAATCCGGCATCCAGTCACGAAATAACGCTTTCCCGAAGCTCAAAATGCGGTTTTTTATGCCCAAATCAATCCCCTGCCTGTTTAGCTTACAAATCCTCGACCCATCAGGATGTAGTTTTTCGCTGTTTTTCTGTTACATGCAGCCAGTGCAGATTTTTCAATTGGCCTCAATTTGGGTATGCTCTGGGGCAAAACACAACGACATATTTAAAAATCATGTATATCAAGCCATGGATTACACTGGGCGGTTTGGCCGCTGTGCTGGGGTTAGGCGGCTGCCAGACCCTTTCCAATACCACTGAAAAAGTCAGCGATCAGGTGACCGGTTTATTCTCCAGTAAAGACAAAGCGCCGAAAATCGACAAAGATGGCGTGGTGGATATCAGTAAAAAAACCCTGGAGCAACTGGAAAAATTTACTGCCAGCATGCCCACTCAACAATGGGTCTATATTGAAAATGAACAGCTGGGACGCTATCAGCTGAAAAACAAGGCTCAGGATGGAGTGATTCTGACTCTGGCCCTACACTGCAAGATCAGCAGCCAGCGACCGACCTTCTCGCTCAGCAACGCCGAGGGCAAGACATTGTTAAAGGCCTATGATCCGAATGCCGGACAGATCCAGTTCCTGCTCGACAATCAGAATTATGGCAATCCTTTTAATGTACATACCGATGAGCCATTGAAACGCTTCCAGGCAGCCATTGCGCAGGCCAAGGTGATCAAGATTTTTAATGCCTCCCGGCTTTATACCTTCCAGAATGGCAATGCCGATCTGCTGAGTAAACCGGTGTCCTGTCAGGAGTCTGGTGCATCGAGCTAAATATTATTTGGGTGCGCCCGGCATATCCACCAGCATCGCGGTAAACCGGCGCACCAGCGGCAACACCACCAGCACCACTGGAAAGGCAATGGCCCAGGAAATCATCCAGTTCTGGAACCACAGTGTGATCAGCCCCTCGACCCAGCCCAGCGCACGCAGCATATTGACCATTGAAATAATACCGCTCATCAGGCCAGACAGCAGCAGCGGCATAATAATGCCCGCCCATTTTGCTGGCAGTTTAGGAATATTGGCGATGATTACAGGACGTTTGGCGTGCATGCGTGCTCCTACAGCGGGACAAATCCGTCATTGATCAGGTCATTTCATGGCCATGGTAGCATTTTCAGGCTACAGATGGCGCAGAATGTCGGACAATCTTCATTCACTACAAATGCGTTCACCTAAAGACAGTGAAATTTGCTATATTTGCTGTTTTTCTGCGACATTTATTTTTCGACTGATTATGAATACGGCAATCCAAGCAGCTCTTGAACATGCAGTGCAATCCCTTCAAGCAGAAGGTGTCCTCCCAGCAGACTGGAACAACACCAGTAATTTGACGCGAACCAAAGACCGAAGCCACGGTGACTTTGCCTCAAATATCGCCATGATTGCCTCTAAAGCTGCGGGCATGAAGCCGCGTGTTCTGGCCGAAAAAATTCTGGCTGCATTGCCAGAAGTGGCAGATATCAGCAAAGCAGAAATTGCCGGTCCGGGTTTTATCAACTTCTTCTTAAATGCCGACCAGCGTTTTGCCATTCTTGATCAAATCCAGGCACAGCAAGACCAGTTTGGTCGCACCAAGGTCAACGCGGGCAAACGCATTCAGGTTGAATTCGTTTCTGCCAACCCGACGTCCAGCCTGCACGTGGGTCATGGTCGCGGTGCCGCTTATGGCATGACCGTTGCCAATCTGCTCGAAGCCACTGGCGCAACCGTAGATCGTGAATACTATGTGAACGATGCCGGCCGTCAAATGGATATTCTGGCAACATCAACTTACTTACGTTATCTGGAACTGACCGGTCAGGAACTGGTGTTCCCGAAAAATGCCTATCAGGGTGATTACGTCAAAGAAATCGCGCAAAGTATTATCGACCAGGATGGTGATGCTTATGTACGTCCAGTGGCCGATGTCTATAAAGATGTACCGGAAGATGTGCAGTATGCAGCTGAACCGGATGCAGAAGGCAACAAGGTGGTCCTGTCTGGCGACAAAGAAAAACACATTGATGGTCTGATTTTCAATTCACAAACTTTAATTGGCGAAGGCTATCGCGTATTCCATCAGGCGGCTTTAAAAGCCATTCTGGATGACATTAAAGATGACCTCGGTGAATTTGGCGTAACCTTTAACCAGTGGTTTAGCGAAGCCTCTTTAACTGAAAAAATTGATGAAGCGCTGCAAACACTGGATCAGCGTGGTTATCTGTATGAGCAAGATGGCAACATCTGGTTTAAATCGACTGAGTTTGGCGATGAAAAAGACCGCGTGGTCAAACGTCGTAATGGTCAAACCACTTATTTCGCTTCAGACATTGCGTATCACCTGAACAAATTACAACGTGGCTATACCGACCTGATTGATATCTGGGGTTCTGACCACCACGGTTATATCTCCCGTGTAAAAGCTGCAATTGATGCGATGGGTTATGACTCGAAAAAACTAACTGTTTTACTGGTGCAGTTTGTCAGCTTATGGCGCGGCGGCGAGATGGTTCAGATGTCTTCCCGTTCTGGCCAGTTCGTGACCTTGCGTGACCTGCGTAAAGAAGTCGGCAACGATGCAGCACGTTTCTACTACGTCATGCGTAAATCTGAACAGCACATCGACTTTGACCTGGATTTAGCAGTCTCACAAAGCAAAGACAATGCGGTGTATTACATCCAGTATGCACATGCGCGTATCTGCCGTATGCTGGAAAAAGCGGCCAGCACAGGCGTGAATTTTAATGCGCTTGACGCGCGTCAGTTTGCGGTCAAGCTGGAACTGGAGGCTGAAACTGAAATTCTGGCCAAGCTGGCGGCTTATCCTGAAATCGTGACCCGTGCTGCCAATGCCTGCGAACCCCATCAGGTTGGTAACTACTTGAAAGAATTAGCAGCTTTATTTCACGGCTGGTATAATGAACACAAAGTGCTCAATGATGATGCTGCGCTTACTCAAGCCCGCTTATTGCTTTCAGTAAACGTACAACAAACATTGCGCAATGGTTTAGAATTATTAGGTGTTTCTGCACCTGAAAGCATGTAAACCAAGACATTCTTCTGCTGGGCAGGCGTACCATCACGTGCCTGTCCAGCCAATCAGCCAATAATCAGAATAAAGAGGTTCCCTCGTGTTTGGAAAAACGCAGCGCGGTGTATCAGAACGACCAAATAAGCCCAAAAAACCACTCATTCCGACCTGGTTAGGCACACTGGTGGTGATTCTGGTCGTGTTATGTTTCGCAGTGGCCTTAATGCTGTGGAAGCCGTGGGAACCTGTGCCACCAAAAGGCCAGATCACTTCTGAACATTATCAGGAAGACACCAACAAGGATTACCGCTTCTATGACCTGCTGCCCCAGCAACAGGTAACACCAATTCCGGAGCAGGCCGTACCTGAAACCCAGGAACAGACGGCAGTGGTGATTGTCGAAGCGCCAATTGTTGAGCCGGCAGCGCCCGCAGCCGCCAGTGAAGCGACGGCGGGCATCACGCCAACTGAACCGCCCGTGGCCGCGCCTGCCAGCTATATTCTGCAGGTCCGCAGCTATACCGATCCGGATGCCGCCGATGCACGTCGAGCTGAAATTATTCTGAATGGTCTGTCCGCCGATGTGGTCAAAACCGTAGAAAGTGGTGAAACCTGGTATCGAGTAATTTCGGGGCCGTATACCTCTGCAGAGGCGGCGCTAATTGCCCAGCAAACCCTGCAACATAGCGGGATTGATTCGATTGTGGTGAAACGCCAATAATAAAAAAGATGCGCAAGCATCTTTTTTTATAGCTTCAAATTTTGTTTAGGCCAACTGTGCCTCTAGCTTCTGTTCACGAGCGAACGCCCGCTGATAGCCCTCGCGCTGTGCCAGTCGCTGTAGATAACGCTCAATCTGCGGATATTTGCCACTAGTACGGCTTTGCAAGGCCTGTAGCGGAAAGGCCATCTGAATATCGGCAAAGGAAAATGTGCCGGCAAAATAGTCATGTGTGGCCAGATAATCTTCCAGAAACTGGATATGATCTTTGAGTCGTGGCTGAATAAAACCCTGCCGGATACCTTCACTGACTTTTGTAGCTACCGGACGAATCAGCCAGGGTGCGCGCTGCGGCACTTTGCTGGCCACCAGCTGCATCACCAGCAATGGCATCAGTGAACCTTCGGCATAGTGCATCCAGTAACGGTACTGCTGCTGATCGGCCGGACGTGTTGGCTTGAACTGCTGCGCCGGATCATACTGTTCCTGTAAATACTCTAAAATCACCGCAGATTCGGCAATCGGCTGCCCACCATCTGTCAAAATTGGTGCCTTACCCAGCGGATGCACCCGTTTTAACTCGGGTGGTGCGGCAAAACTCGGTAAACGGCGATAAAATTCAATCTGATAAGGCTGGCCCAGTTCTTCTAAGGCCCACAAAATACGAAAGGAACGCGACTGTTCCAGATGATGCACAGTAATCATAATGACACTCTGATTGTTTTTCTTGAAATAAAGAACCACCGGCCACCTTGACCGGTTGCGGCAACTCAGCATCATCAGGCCCACCCATCGATCGCGACGCTTGGGCCTGAAGTTCAATTCATCATGCCTGCTTAACGTGAAGCACGCATTTTATCTGGCAGGGCCGGTGCTTCCAGCCGTGGCCCATTATAATCTGGAATGCTGCCAAAACGCGGGTCCTGATTGACCCACTGGTCACGTGCCTTGCTCAGCTCGTCCTGGGTACGTCCGACAAAGTTCCACCATAGTAAAATCGCGGATTCAAATGGCTCACCGCCCAGTAACAGTACGCGTGCACCCTGGTGCAGTTCAATCTCAATGTCCTGCAGACCCGGCTCCAGCACCACCATATTGTCTTCGTTCAGTTCATGCTGGTTAATATGCGCCGTGCCTTCTAGCGCCATAAAGCCATATTCAAAGGCCGGATTCAGCTGAAGCCGGGTGCGTACCGTTTCTGCCGCAGTTAAGTCCACTGCCAGTAACGGGCTATGCACCTCAACCGGCGAACGGGTTTCCAGAAACTCTCCGACCAGTACGGTAAATTCAACCCCATCTCGTGACACCACCGGTAATTCAGGATAATGGTCAAAACGCGGCGGCATATTGCGCTTGGCATCCGGCAAGGCAATCCAAAGCTGGGCCGCATGCATGTGGGTTTCCTGCTCTGGCGCGACTTCGGTATGCGAAATCCCCTGCCCGGCCGTCATCAGGTTAACCTGTTTCGGCCGGATCAATTGTTTGGAACCGACACTATCGGTATGCATGAGGGTGCCTTCAATCATCCAGGTAAAGGTTTGCAGGCCAATATGCGGATGTGGTCCGACATCTAGCCCGTCACCCTGCGGAAAGCTGACCGGACCGGCATGGTCTAAAAAGCACCAGGCGCCAATCATGCGTTTATGACGGCTGGGCAAGGCGCGTTTAATGACGGTGCCCTGCCCGATTTCTGCACGGCGCAGCGGCACTTCCTGAATAAACTGCTGGATATATTTTTCACAATCGTCTGAATGGGACAGTTCGGTATAGTTGGCATTGGTCATAGTTGTATCCTAACTCTGGCGATGTTCCATGTCGCTCATCTTGTTGTTTATCTTATACGCGGATGCTGCATGAGTTTGCTATAGTTCAGTTAATATGCAGCATTCTCCTGGCAGAACAATCAAAAAATCGCTTTTTGTTGTAAGGATTCATGTGAGCA
Source organism: Acinetobacter sp. YH12112 (assembly GCF_013418945.1). Classification (NCBI taxonomy): domain Bacteria; kingdom Pseudomonadati; phylum Pseudomonadota; class Gammaproteobacteria; order Moraxellales; family Moraxellaceae; genus Acinetobacter; species Acinetobacter sp. YH12112. Next base: position 28,897 of record NZ_VPBA01000017.1, read on the forward strand.
CCAGCGCACAATTTCCCCTCTTTTCCTGCCGTTTTCAGGCTTTTTTTCAGCAAATTACCCATATTTAGGGAGGTCTTTTTTTAATCGCGAAAGCTATACTATTACTTTGATTTTATTAAAGACTTGGGGCAATTCTATGAAGATAGGAAATCGGATTAGAATGTCGACGAATTCAACAGATCTTGCACCCGATGATTCGGATCGACATATTTTACAAGCGTCAGAGTGCGACCTGGAAAGTCGTCAGGCCCTGGAACAGGCCCTGCAAGATCCGGCTGCCCGTATTCCGCCCCAGTTTGAAGACTATTTTTATAAATTCCAGACCATTCACCAGAAGCTGTATTTACAACAGGTCAATCACATTGGCCAGCTGGCATTTTTACTGTACTTTTTCGCCGATTATTTTGTACTGCCCGATGTCAGTCTGCTCTCCGGTATCGCCAGAGTCATCGTGATTGTACTGGCCATCAGCATTAATTATTTCCTGTTCAAATATGTGAAAGATATCCGGATCCATGACCAGATTTTACCGGTCGGCACGCTGGTTTGTGCCGGCCTGTGGTTTTATCTGATGTCCTTGTCGAACAGCCCCTATATCGATATCTATATCTATGCCTCGGTCATTTTTGTGGTGCTGGCCAATTTATGTATTCAGGTACGCTTTAAGCCGGCGCTATATACCTCGTTTTTAATCAGTACTGTGGTGTTTTTAGGCGTATCTAACTTAACCAGCGCCATTGAAACCATTATTTTTGCGCTGGTCTATCTGCCAATCTGGCTGTTCAGTTTATATATCAGCTGGACCAATACCCTGAATGCACGGCGCAATTTTCTCAGAACCATGCTAAATGACTGGAATTTCCATATTCTGCAAGAGTTGGCGCATACCGACGAGCTGACCCAGCTCAGCAACCGCCGCCAGTTTGTGCATATTGCCGAGCATAAGGTACATGAATGGCCGCAGCATGCTTCGACCTGCCTGCTGATGTTTGATGTCGATTATTTCAAGCAGATTAATGACACCCATGGTCATGATGTCGGCGATCAGGTGCTGCAGACCATTGCTGATATTGCCCGTAAGGAAATGCGGCGCAAGGATATTCTGGCGCGTTTTGGTGGCGAGGAATTTACCGCTTTACTCACTGAAACCAGTCTGCAGGATGCACTGCTGATTGCCGAGCGTTTAAGAACCAAAATTGCCCAGCACCGGATTTATATTGGTCAGAATATCAGCCTGAATTTTACTGTTTCGATTGGCGTGTCTGAGCTTAAAGCCGAACAGCCCGATTTAACCACATTAATTAAAGAAGCTGATATTGCCTTATACGCGGCCAAACAGCATGGCCGTAATTGTGTGCTGCATTATGATATTGGCATGAGCGAACCGAAAAAACCGGCCTGCCCGTCCAATATTTCCTGGGTGGTTTAAATACAAAAAGAGCGCCGAGGCGCTCTGCAAAATGAATTAGAAATTATCTTCATCAAAACGGTCTTGGTCGATTTTATAGATATGGAAACTCCGTTCTATCTGTACCCCTAAACCAAATTCAATCATCAAGGAGGTCAGCTTATTGCCATCAATTAAAACAATACCTGATTTCTTCGCAGACTCAATTGCCTCTTTACTAAAACTTGAAGTTGTAATGAAAACACCCTTCTTGGCGACCTGATCTGCCAAAGCGCCTTTAAACTGCTGAATATCAGGACGCCCCACGGTATTTTCCCAGCGTTTTGCTTGAATATAAATTTTATCCAGACCTAAGCGATCTTCGCTGATTACACCATCAATTCCACCATCATTCGTTTTTCCAATTGCTTGCGCTGCATCTTGATGTGAACCGCCATACCCCATAGCGACAAGAAGATCGACAACAAGTCGTTCAAAAAATAAAGGAGATTTATCTTTTATGATCTGAAGTAAATCATTTTTCAAATTAGACTTTAATAATTCTGTCGTAGTCTGAATCGTTTCTTCAGGTGTTTGTGTTTCCGGATAAACATTTAAACTTTCTGCATCTGTTAAAGTTTTAACTTCCGATTCATCTTCATTTTTCTTGCCAAATTTAAAACTTTTAAACCCGTCAAATTGAGCTAAAAATTCATTGGTTATAGCATTTAAATTTTTTAAATCAATTGTTCTTCCTAAATCACTGATCTCACAATAGGCCCTTTTAGGCTGCTGAATTAAGCCTGCTTTGACTAAATATGTCTTTGCCCATGAAACTCTATCTTTAAATATATTTTTTCCACTTGGCAGTGTTTGATTTAAATCTTCTTCAGACAGATTTGAACGTTCAGCTAAAACATCAGCAGCATCTGAAATTTTAATGGGCTGATCTAATTCCGACAATAATCTCATTAAAGGAAGCATTAACTGATCGTATGTAGGTAAAGACATATTTTTAAACTTAAGATTTTATTTTTATTCAGTATAAATAAAAAAAGAGCGCTTAAGCGCTCTTTTTTAAATAATTTTGGGCTTTAAACGGCTGGGCACCTTGCGCCCATTTTAAAAGCAGTGCTTTAAAATGGGCTCATGGCGTAATTCAGGCGGACAGCAGTGCTGTCCGAAAGCCCTGAATTACTCCCATTCAATTGTTGCAGGTGGTTTAGACGATACGTCATACACCACACGTGAAACGTCTTTAATCTCGTTCATGATACGGGTTGAAATACGATCTACCAGATCATATGGCAAGTGCGCGAAACGTGCTGTCATAAAGTCAACTGTTTCAACGGCACGCAGGGCAACAACCCAGGCATAACGACGGCCATCACCCACCACACCAACAGATTTCACTGGTTGGAACACAGCAAAGGCTTGTGCCGTTTTGTCATACCAGCCGCTAGCACGCAGTTCCTGCATAAAGATGTCATCAGCCAGACGTAAAATGTCAGCATATTCTTTTTTCACTTCACCCAAAATACGCACGCCCAAACCTGGACCCGGGAATGGATGACGGTAAATCATGCTGTGTGGCAGACCTAAAGTGGTGCCCAGTTTACGTACTTCATCTTTAAACAGGTCACGTAACGGTTCAACCAGCTCAAAAGCCAAATCATCCGGTAAACCACCCACGTTGTGGTGTGATTTAATCACATGTGCCTTGCCCTGTTTGCTGGCGGCAGATTCAATCACGTCTGGATAAATCGTACCTTGTGCCAGGAATTTCACGCCATCTAATTTACGTGCTTCTTCGGCAAAAACTTCAATAAATTCACGGCCAATAATCTTACGTTTCGCTTCAGGATCAGTGACCCCTGCCAGTGCAGACAGGAAACGGTCTTCCGCATCGGCGCGAATCACGCGGATCCCCATGTTGTCAGCAAACATTTGCATAACCTGGTCGCCTTCGTTTAAACGCAGCAAACCGTTGTCTACGAATACACAGGTCAACTGATCGCCAATTGCTTTATGCAATAAGGCAGCAACCACAGAAGAATCCACACCGCCTGACAGACCCAGCAGTACTTTTTCATCGCCAATCTGTTCACGTAGCTGTTCTACACGCAGGTCGATAATGTGCTCTGGTGTCCACAGACCACGACAGCCACAAATCTGGTGTACGAAGTTCGACAGTAATTCTGCACCTTTAGAGGTATGCGTCACTTCCGGGTGGAACTGGATGCCGTAGAAACGACGTGTTTCGTCAGATACCATGGCAATTGGGCAGCTTGGGGTTTGCGCTGTCACCTGGAAACCTTCCGGAATACGGGCAACTTTATCGCCGTGGCTCATCCAGACATGCAGCTGGTTTTCACGGTCTTGCAGGTTACCAATCAGCTGGTCACGCACCACGATGTCTACTTCTGCATAGCCAAACTCATGGACAGTACCTGGCTCAACTTTACCGCCAAGCTGTTCGCACATGGTTTGCAGGCCATAACAAATGCCCAATACCGGCACACCCAGTTCAAACACCACTTGTGGTGCACGCGGGCTGCCTTCCTGGTGAACGCTTTCAGGTCCACCCGACAAGATGATACCGTTTGGATTAAATGCACGAATGTCTTCTTCAGACATGTCATAGGCATACATTTCAGAATATACGCCAGCTTCACGAACACGACGTGCGATGAGCTGACTATATTGAGAACCGAAATCCAGAATCAGGATACGATCTTCAGTAATTTGAGTATTGGTAGTCATGACAAACAACTATGAGAGGCAAACGAATATAAGCGCCGTATTCTAGCATTTTTTCTGCGCATTAAACACAAGATTCAGATCAGTCTGTGCGGATCCCCGAATCAGGCCGCTACCGGCAGATGTTCCCGACCCTCTTCTTTATTATCTATTTAGGCAAAAAATAAGGCAGCCGGAGCTGCCTGTACTGAATGACGGGAAAATTATTTCCCTGCATTGCGTCTTATTTTTCAATCAGATGATCCAGACTCAGTTTACCTGCACCTTGCAGCACCAATAGCAGGAAACCACCTGAAATCGCCAGGTTCTTCATCAGGTTAACCGCATCTTCCGGTGCACCATGGAACATAAATGCAGTCAGCAAACTGAATACTGCCAGTGCCAATGCCACCAGACGGGTTTGCAGACCCAGTAAAATTGCCAGACCACCACCCAGCTCCAGCAGAATCACCAGCGGTAACAGGCCACCCGGCACCCCCATCGCTTCCATATAGCCCACCGTTGCGCTATAGCCGGCAATTTTGCCCCAGCCCGACACAATAAAAATATAAGCCAGCAAGACACGCGCCAGTACCAGCGACAGGTTGTTTAAGGCAGGGATTTGAAAGATTTTGGCAACCACAGTATTTGGATTAAACATGAGAGAACCTAGAGCAGATCAGTAAAAAGATGCTGCTATCTTAGGGACTGGCCGAAGATCAAAAAATCACCATTTCAAAGATGTATCGTTGCAAATTTAGAATGATGACAGCGGAAATTTATTTACGTTTTTCTACTGACTTTCACCAACCGGACTGATAGGATTTGACTACATTTCTGCTTGTTTTTCCCTCATGGAACTGATTGATTTTATCCTGCATGTTGATGCGCATTTACTTGAGTTCATTACCAATTATGGGGTCTGGATTTATGCCATCCTGTTTCTGATTATTTTTGTTGAAACCGGTCTGGTGGTGATGCCCTTTTTACCGGGAGACAGCCTGTTATTTGCAGCCGGTGCGCTGGCGGCCTCGACCGGTGCCATGGACCCGTGGTTATTGGGCGGCTTACTGTTTATTGCCGCTGTCCTCGGCGATACCCTGAACTATCATATTGGTAAATATATTGGACCGCGGGTATTTGAAATTGAATCGCGCTTTATTAATAAAAAACACCTGATTGCCACCCAGCAATTCTTTGCCAAGCATGGCGGTAAAACTATTATTTTTGCCCGTTTTGTGCCTTTTGCCCGCACCTTTGCCCCTTTTGTTGCCGGTGCCGGGAGCATGAACTATAAATACTTTCTGACCTATAACGTAGTGGGCGCTTTCTGCTGGATTGGCTCATTTATTACCCTAGGTTATCTGTTTGGTAACATGCCAATTGTGAAAGAGAATTTTACCTATCTGATTTTTGGCATCATTATTTTAAGTGTCTTGCCGGGGGTGATTGGTTTTGCCCGCCAGAAGCTGAAAAAGCAGGTCCGCGCTTAAGCAAAAAAGCGCAGAATAACCGGAAAAGCACACAGCACCAGCAACATGGCCGATCCTTTATACAAGAGATCGGCTTTTATTTGCTTGGATTCTCCCGACAAAATCGCGCGACCAAAAGACATCCAGAACATTGCGGTCGGCAACAGCACCAGACAGAACACTGCATAAACCATCAAGAAATTGGTCGGATTATCCCAGGTTTCAGTCGGTAAAATCCCGGCAGCAAAAAGTAGTGCCTTGGGATTTTTTAAGGTGGCAAAAAACAGCTGATGCGGGCGGATAGACGGGTTGAGCTGGTTATGCTTGACCAGATGCGCATGCTTCCACAAATGAAAAGCCGTCCACAGCACATATAGTGCGCTCAAGCCATGCAGAATATGGCTTAAATACGGCCAGATTGGGACGGTCAGATGAATCAGCAGCGCCCACAAACTGATGGCATATAAATAGCCAAGCAGCTCGGCAGGCACAAATAAACTGGTTCTGGCAATTCCATGTTGATGTGCTGAACTTGCAAGCAAAGCATTGGTTGGTCCCGGAATAAGCAGAACCGCAATCATTGCCAGCACAAACAGCCAACTTTCAATCATAGACACCTGAGATTACCTGAAATTAGGCGCACACCTTATATTAATTTGATAAAAACTGACAAGCTTTTCTCACGACTGGGAGGATATTTGCACAGATAAAAAAGCCTTTATTTTTATTTAAATTTAAGATTTTTAATAATTTTTTCTGAAACATTTTGCTAAGATTTTTCACGCCGTGACTCGCATAAACTGCCAGCCCAGCGTGAAAAATGCGAAGCCTTAACTGGCCTGCTTGGTGCGTACAACAATTGGACAGCCTTTAAAACGCGCCGCCTGCACAATGGCTTCCTGCTCGCCCAGCACCCGTGCCAGTTCAGTATTTTTGGTATTCGATGATTGTCCCATATTGACCGAAACACTTGGGCCAATGCCCCAGCCGCCACGACTGCCCCAGCCTCCGCCAAGACCCACCCCCACACCAACACCGGTCCGTTTAGGCGCCTGTACGCCCTGATCAATATAGGACTGAATCCGGTTATATTCGCTTTGCAGCTGCTGACAGTTCAGCGCCTGATAATGTGTAGGCGAGACATAGGTCGGTTTAACCGTCGTGGCACAGGCACCCAGCAGCAAGGTTCCGGCAGCCAGCAGGCTGATATACAGTGTTTTCATGCCCATCTCAGGATTGTTTCTGTTCAATCTCATTGAACAACGATTGATAGGCCTGCGTCAATTTATGATCTGTAGCAAAATGAATAAGCGGCAGATTTTTATGATGCGACTCTTTCATGATGACTGAGGGTGGCAGCATGCTGTTAAATACCGGTAACTGCTCCTCTTTCAGCTGCTCGACCACTTCTCGTGGCAGCTTGGCCTGGGCCTGGAACTGGTTCACCACAATGCCTTCAATCTCCAGCTCGGCATTATGATCTTCCTGGGTTTCCAGCACATTTTCAATCAGGCTGTGCAGGGCACGTTTGGAAAATACATCGCAGTCAAACGGAATTAATACCCGGTCAGCCGCAATCAGTGCCGACAAGGTAAAGAAATTAAACGCCGGCGGTGTATCAATAAAGACCCGCTCATAACGCCCGGCCAGTGAGGCCAAGGCATCCCGCAATTTATAGATTTTATGTTTGCTTTCTAAGGCATGGGCCAGACTGCCCAGGTCCGGACTGGCTGGAATTACATCCAGATTTGGAAAGGGCGATTGATGCACATAGGCTTCCAGACCTTTGGCGCGGCTTTTTAAGATCGAGCCCAAGGCATTGCCAATTAAGCCTTTGCTTTGGGTATTGCCCAGCACTTCTTCAAAATAGTTCTGGATATTTGGCTCTAGTGCCGGCTTATGGGTGGAATAGGTGGCATCATCCCCGAGTAAATACTGGCTGGAGTTGGCTTGCGGGTCCAAATCAATGACCAGGGTTTTAAAGCCCTGATGGGCACTGATAGCGGCCAGATTGACCGTAATACTGGATTTTCCAACGCCGCCTTTCTGGTTAAAGACCACACGTGTTCGCATGTCTATCCCTCTGATTTTATATTCTAATTGGCTCAAGTGTAGCGAAGTATAGCCGAGAGATAGACATTATTGTCGAACAATTAACCAAAACTTGGCTTGATCATTACCAGCGCAATAATCGCCAGCAGTGCAACCAGGGCTATGCTCCAGCCGGCGCGACGTTGCACCAGTAAAATACTGTCCGTTTTACGGTAGGCTTTCATTAACGAAGACAGCATCACCAGGAATAAAATGATTTTGGCATAAAACCAGGTTTCGACCTGAAAATCCTTTAATGCCAGCAGCACAATTCCGGTTACTACTATCAGCGTAACCGATAAATGTTGTAGCACCACCCATAGTGTGCGTCCGGCCGGATTGGGCTGGTTGCCCTGCACGCCTTTAAATAAGGTCAGGCCACGGGCCAGCAGAATGACCAGCAATACGCTGATGCTGGTCATATGAATAATTTTAAGTAAAAGTTGGGTTTCCATGAACTGTTCTGATCTCTATTTCTTGTTCCGGGTTATTGTTTCGGGGCGTGGGCACATTCCGGGCTTGAGGTATCCTGTCCTTGCCATTCATCCTGAACAAAGGCATGAATTGCCAGCGCATGAATCTTGCTTGGACTTAACAGATCACCGACCGCGGCATAGACTTGTTGATGACGCTGCACCAGACGTAAACCGGCAAACTGTTCACTGACGATTACCACCTTAAAATGAGATTCCTTCCCCGGATAATAGCCGCCGTGACCAGAAGATTCATTCACCACGTCTAAATGTGTCGGGTTCAGGGTGTGTAAGCGTTCAATCAGTTGTTGTTCTATGCTCATGATCATGCATCCAAAAAGGCCTGAGATTGATCTTAGTATACCCTGTTCTTTTTGCGATATTGTGGCGACCGGCTGAAAACCAGCTTTTTCCTGCCTGAACCGCCGCTATGGGCTGATTTCACAGCAGAAATCATCTAAACCTTGGTCAAAATGGCTTTTATTTATGCAATCAGCATAAGTTTTTTCACAAAGTTATTGACCCTGTTTTTGCATAATGTATTATACACCGCATGCGGGAATAGCTCAGTTGGTAGAGCACAACCTTGCCAAGGTTGGGGTCGCGAGTTCGAGTCTCGTTTCCCGCTCCAAATTATTTTTTGTTCATTTTTTAAAGTAAAAAATTGATCGACCCTGCGGGAATAGCTCAGTTGGTAGAGCACAACCTTGCCAAGGTTGGGGTCGCGAGTTCGAGTCTCGTTTCCCGCTCCAAATTCAAAAAGCCCTAATCGAAAGATTGGGGCTTTTTTCTTGTTGATTTTATTATATTTTTTAAAAACTCTTCTTCCTTTGTTCTTCGATTCAATAAAAAATATTCTTAATGTAATTTGTATTTTGTGACCAAGATGTGACCATGGCGTGCCCACGACAATAAAAATGGTCTCAATTGACCTTAAATGTCCTCAATCGATCACCAATTTTAGAGCTTTTTTGAAGGCAAAAATCACCCAGTTCTCTTCCAAACAAGGTGTTTTTTTACCAAACGATCAAGGATTTGTGACCATTTCACTTTTTGATGTGACCATTTGTGACCAAACTATTCACTAACAGATTGTTCTTTATTGTCTTTTTCAAAAACAAACAAATCTCCTACCTGCACATCTAAATAATCGCAAATACGATCGATAGTCTCTAAATCAATTCGAGTCAATTCGCCATTATAAAGCTTATGCAAAGTTGTCTTATTAATACCTGTGCCACGAATTAAGTCAGCTACACGCATTTTTCTTTCGGCCAACAATATTGGTAGTTTACAAATAACCATTAATTTTTCCTCTAATACAATGAAAATTTAATTGCATTTAATTAAATTTGAGGTTATTTTAGGTCTAAGGATGAAAAATTCCTTACATCCGATGAATTACGTTAGGAATACAATTATGTCATATACCTATCTCACAGCCCAGCAACTGGCTGAAAAAATCCAGTACGACGCTCGTACCATTCGTAACCAACTGAAGGACAGTGTCTTTATTGAAGGTGTTCACTACATCCGTCCTTTCGGTGGTCGCAAAATTCTTTTTGTTTGGGAACGCATTGAAACTGAAATGCTTAAATTCACTGGTTTAAGCATGGATGCCTTGCAATAAGGCTTAGGAGGTTTAACTGATGGCTACCATCCGTGAACGAAGTGGAAAACTGATTGCAGACTTTCGCTACATGGGCATCCGTTGCAGAGAAACAACCAATCTTGAAGACAATGCTTATAACCGACGCATTTTGAAAAAACGTCTCGAGCAGCTTGAAGCTGAAATTACTTTGGGAACTTTTGAATACGAAAAGTACTTTCCCAAAAGTAACCGTGTTGAGGAGTTTAAGGAAAAAAGAAGTCAGCAAATTGCTGTACAGACCAAAGTTCCTCTTTTTAAAGAGTTTACTGAATTGTGGTTTAAGCAGAAACAAGTTGAATGGAGAACCTCATATCAGCAAAAGGTTTCAATTATTATCAAAAATTACTTGATTCCTGCTTTTGGTAATCAGGTTCTCTCGAAAATCAAGAAGTCAGACTTGCTGAACTTCCGTGCCTCTCTCGCCAAAGTGACACACGGAAAAGATCAGACAAGTCTGAAAGCATCGAGAATCAATCAAATCATGACGCCTTTACGTATGATACTCAATGATGCGGCTGAACGATACGAGTTTGAGTCGCCTTATAAAAATATTAACAATCTGAAAGAAAGTAAGATTGAAGTCACTCCCTTTTCTCTGGAAGAGGTACATAAAATTCTTACCACTGTTCGTGATGATTTTAAGCCTTATTACACTGTTCGCTTTTTTACAGGTATGCGCACCAGTGAAATCGATGGTCTGCAATGGAAAAATATCGACTTACAGCGTCGTGAAATCCATATCAGAGAGGCGTTAGTGAATGGTGTGCTTGGTGGAACCAAAACTTATGGTTCTGACCGCACGATCCAGATGAGTGATCGGGTTTATCAGGCCTTTCTGCAACAAAAAAGCTTAAATTCTGGAAAATCAGAATTTGTATTTTGTAATCGCGATGGTGGGCCGCTTGATTATCGCCTGGTCAATAAGCGTGTCTGGCATCCCCTGCTACGCTATTTAGGGCTAAAACCTCGTCGTGCTTATCAAACACGTCATACTGCAGCTACGCTCTGGTTGGCGGCAGGTGAAAATCCAGAATGGGTCGCTCGCCAATTGGGGCATTCAACCACTGAAATGTTGTTCCGGGTCTATAGCCGCTACATTCCGAATGTTACCCGTCGCGATGGCAGTGCATTTGAAGCCATGCTGGAAAAACTAAATACAGAGGAGCTTGCACATGAATAGTAAAGCTTTCTTTGGTGGTGTGGTCGTCAGCGCTGAAGCAGATATGGTCGCGCGTGAACTCATTCACGAGTTACACATTCCCAAACTGCACAATCTGGCCTTTTTGCTGGAAATCAATAAATGCTTCGATGATCACCAGGCGTTGAGACTCTGGTTACAGCGAATGCTGGATGAAGGGCAAGCTCATTACGATGACTTGGCTCAACAGGCCCGTCTCCGGTTAATGAGCCTAGCTCACTAATAAAACAAACATAAAAGGTCATCAAATCGATGACCTTAGCCCCTCTATATCTATAAAAAGGTGAACACATGCATAAAGATATTTCAATTTGGATGCCACTCTATATTGGCGACCTACAGGCAAAATTTGCACGAATGACGGCAGAACAAATTGGTGCGGCACTGCTGTTAATGATGGATTTCTGGAAAAATGGTGCCATCCCTCATGACCTAGCTACTGTATGTAGCATCACGAAATTACCTCAGCACACCAAGGCTAAAACTTTGTTGAATACGCTGATGGCTCTGGAATTGTTTGAAGTCGAGTCTGAGCAGATTCATTCAAGTTTTTTAACCAGTTTAAAAAGCCAGGCATTGCAAAATCAGCAAATGAAATCTGATAAAGCTAAAAATGCAGCTCAAGCACGCTGGAATAAATCCGCAAGTAATGCTCAAGCATCAACCAAGCAACGAAAAGTAAATGCTCAAGCAGCTCCTGAGAAGAGCTCGAGTATTACTCAAGCCATGCTTGAATCATGCCCTTCATCTTCATCTTCATCTTCATCTTCATCTTCAAACTTTGAAGAAAAAAATGAGGATTTTTTAGAAAGTTCCAAATGGATTTAGGAGAATAATCATGAATACCATGCTTAAAACACTCCAGTTTCGCGCAGAAACAACGGAAACACTTTGCCCTGTCCATCATATACCCCTGATGGAAATTGCAGGTCACAGGCTCTGTAAATTGTGTGCCAAAGAAACCGTCCATCACTCACATGCAGCCTATGAAGATGAATTGCAACAGCGATTGCTACAACAGAAAATCAAAAACTCAGGGCTCAATAAACGCTACCTGGATCGTGGCTTCAAGAATTATGTAGTTGCATGCCCTGCACAAGACAATACCATCAAACTATGTCAGGCCTTTGCACAGCAGATTATTTCTGACCACAACCCGAACATGTTGATGATTGGTACACCAGGTACAGGTAAAACCCATCTGAGTGCATCAATTATTCGCAACATTCTGCATAACAGTACAAAATCTGCACGCTACTATACCAGTGCAGAAATTGCTCAAAAAATGATGGACACTTGGTCAGATGCTTCACGCTCTGAAAAGGAAGTCATCGACCATTTCTCCAGCTTTGATTTATTAGTGATTGATGAATATGGCCTGCATGACCGGCATGAAAAACGCCTGGAGATGGTGCATAAGGTCTTATATAGTCGTTATGACAATATGAAATCTACCCTGCTGATTTCCAATTTCACAGTCCAAAATATGCAGCGGGATTTAGGTGTCCGATTATGGTCAAGGTTGCATGAAAATAGCCTGATCATTGTTCCATGCTACTGGGCAGATCAAAGGATTACTTAATACTGCTTGCAAAAAAGAGCCTTGTTAGACGGCTCTTTTTAACTTATCTCTTTTTTAAATTAAGTGGCTTTGTTGCACAAACCTATCTGTAAAGGGTTTTTCAGCGATATAATTTTCAAATGAAGAAGCCTACACACAAAATCTACCGCACAACCAATTGGCCCGCATATAACCGAGCACTCATGAGTCGCGGAAATATTGCCATTTGGTTTGATCCTGCTACGCAATGGTATGCGCCCCTTCTAAGCTAGGTTTGTGCAACAAAGCCTTACCTCAATTAAAATCCCACATAAAACTTTTCAATCAACTGGCGTGTCTTGACCAGCAAATTGCTAAACACGTTCTCCCGCTCAAACAGCTTAACCTTATAGTTTGGTAAGTCCTTCAACTCTTCTTTACGTGGTAGGCGTTTGGTGAACTCATAATGCTCCAGAACCTGCTTCATGGCTTCTGGTTTCAGGTTTTCTTCTTTACAAAGATGCTGATAGGCCTGTTCTTTTTCAGCATCCCAGAATTCAGAAAAAGCCGTTTGGACGCTCTGCCCATTGATCATCTTCGGCATGTTTTCTTCAATGAACTTCTGAATCAGTTCCTGCTTGTCATGCAAGGTAACTTCATTACCAATTAGATCATGTATCTGTGCTTCGTATTTCTTGCGTTTGGCCTCATCCCCGCTATCCAGAGCCATTTGCAGCAAATTGATAATATAGCCCACATTGATCCGGTCACTATGTAGCAGATCCAATTGGAAATCGACATCATCCAGTACAGAGACTTTTTCTTTTTTCGTAGTCTTGCGTACATCACGACATAAGTCAGCATACTTGGAAGCAAAATTGGCAAAGTGCTGTTTATCTAAAGCGGTCTGGTTCTGATCGTATTCGATAAAGGTTTGCAGCTGAGCGTTATAACGCATCACTTCACGGAAGGCCTTAATAAACTCCAACTGCTGATCTTCTGTCATGAGATCATCCACGCTTTGATAATCAGGCGTGATCTTGAGCAACTTCTGAACAGCAGCATCATAATCCTGCTTAATTTCCTCAAAGCTTGGAACCAGTACCACCTTTTGCGCATCTTTATTGGAAAATAGCGCCAGTGCTTCATCTGTGGCGCGTTTCAGATTGCGGAAACAGATGATATTGCCAAATGGTTTTTTATCGTTATAGACACGGTTGGTACGAGAGAATGCTTGAATCAAGCCATGATATTTTAGGTTTTTATCGACATACAAGGTATTTAGCGGCTTAGAGTCAAAGCCCGTGAGGAACATATTGACCACGATTAGAATATCAATCTGTCTGTTTTTTACGCGCTGTGCGATATCGCGGTAGTACGCATAAAATTGATCACCTGAATTGTAGTTGGTTTTGAACTGTCGATTGTAATTCGCAATGTATCGATCTAGCTTATCCCGACTGGATGAATTGACCTGACTTGGAATATCTGCGGCTTCTTCGTGAATCAAGCCAGTTAAGTCATCAGTCGGTACAGCCTCATTTGCCGCATAGGAAAAGATGGTGGCAATGGTTAACGGTTTAAATATCCGACCTTGTGCTTCATCTTCAATTTGCTTTTCAGCCTGCACTTTTTCAAAAAGGTCGTAATATTGGGTCAGTGTTTCGACCGAACTGACACAAAACATTGCGGTAAATTCACGATTACGGGTTTTAGTATCGTGGATATTGACAATGTAGCGAGCAATCATTTCTAGGCGTTGCGGATTGTCATACAGTTCTTTGGTATCGATGCCTTCTACATCTTCCTCATAACTTTCATTGGTCGCCATGCCTTTGGCGGTGTATTTGCCACGATAATCAATCTGGAACTGCAATACGTTACGGTCACGGATGGCATCGACAATCACGTATTTATGCAAACACTCATTAAACAGGTAGTCTGTGGTGAGTTTTAAACCTGCTTTGCTTTGGCTGTTCTTTTCAAAAATAGGCGTACCGGTAAAACCAAACATTTGTGCATTGCTGAAAAATTTTTTGATGTTCTGATGGGTCTCACCAAATTGACTGCGATGACATTCATCAAAAATAAAGACCACTTTTTTATTTTTAAGATAATCAATCGATTCTAAATATCGGTCTGTGCTAATCGCACGATTTAACTTTTGGATGGTGGTCACAATCAGTTTGTCATGACGTTGATCGAGCTGTTTTACCAAGGTCGATGTGTTATCGGTGCTGTCGACGCTGTCGGCTTTAAAAGCATTAAATTCGCGTGAGGTTTGCGTATCGAGGTCGTTACGATCGACCACAAACAGAACTTTTTCTACATCAGGCATTTGCATGATGATCTGACTGGCTTTAAATGAGGTCAGGGTTTTGCCTGAACCTGTAGTGTGCCAAATATAGCCGTTCTGATCGGAGTTTTGCACATGCTCCACAATTTTCTGTACTGCATAAATCTGATAGGGACGCAGCACCATCAGGCTTTTGGTGGTTTCCAGCAGTACCATGTACTGGGTCAGCATTTGGGTTAGATGCTGCTGATTTAAAAAAGCTTCGGCAAAGTCGACAATTTCATTGATATGTTTGTTATGGACATCTGCCCAGGGAAAGGCAAACTCGATGCCTGTGGTGCCGTTGGAGTAATAACGGGTATTGGCACCATTACTAATCACAAAAAGCTGAATAAAACCAAACAGCCCTTGCCCAGCCCAATAGGCTTCACGAATATAGCGTTGCGTTTGATTAAAAGCTTCGGCTATTTCCATGCCGCGCTTTTTCAGCTCGATCTGAACCAGTGGCAGACCATTGACCAATAAGGTCACATCAAAACGGCTGGTTCTGCCATTATAATCACGGTGATCAATGGTGATCTGGTTGGTGACCTGATAGATATTTTTGCTTGGGTCATCGGACAGAAAAAAGATGTGTTTGCTTGTACCATCATCAAATTTGACTGGGAACAGATCACGCAGATTTTTGGCGCGCTCAAATAATGTGCCCGTATTTAAAAAACTGATGACCTGTTTCCATTCCGTTTCTGACAGAGGCGCTAGTCCATTGGCGCGTTCGACTTGGGTTTTGAGGTTAGACAGTAGCTGGCTTTCGTCCTTGATGGTCACCGCAGCATATCCCAATTGCTTGAGCTGGCTAATCAGTTCGTTTTCAAGTTGGTATTCGCTTTGTACGGTCATTTTTACTCCCCCCAAAAAATATTTCTTTAGCTGATTGATTCTATAGTTCTTCTTTCAGCTCAATGCTATCAACCTGATTTTCTAACCATTGACCATAAGTAATATTTGTTCCGACCTGCCTCCAGTCTTTGCGACCATTACTTGCTCGACCCAAAATTACCCCTCCAGCCGCCGAAGGGCTCGAAAATAAATAGTCTTGATTAAAGGTATATGTATCTGAATCGATAATGTTATTTTCAAATAACTGAGGACGTAGATTTTTAGTATAGGTATGCTTGGTATCCGTAACCTCTCTTCTTACTTGAGATCCAGCCAACACGTAAAATTCCCCATCAATGACTTTTGCATTCGCATTTGTATCTTTAGTTGCAAGATAAAACTCAGTTTCTTCTGCAATTTCACTAGAAATAGTTGTAGCCAGCGTTTGTGATTTTTGGCTTGGTTTCTTCATTTCTTTGAGGAAATCAAAACCCAGTACTGGTAATACGACCTGTATTTGTTCCAGAAAATACTCCATATCGGCAGTATCAGATTCAGGTAATCTATTGTATTGATGCGAAGTTCCATTGATCAATTGACATTGACCGCCTCGTTTTGCAATTTCAATTAAACGACTCTCTAAGTATTTGATATGAGTCTTGGTAATATTTTGATCTTTACCAGTGACAAGACACACTTTTTCCCAGAAGTCTTTGCCTCCAGATTCCTCTGTTCGATTATGCTGTTTAAGACGATTGGCTACATCATCCGACTCGCCGATATATACGCTTGGCAATGAATTTTCCGGATCATGACCAACGAGGAAATATACGCCGGTTCTTGCACACTCTTCTCTTTGAATAAGTTCAGACAGTTTAGTACGAGGCGCTGAGAGCACATGACCTGTCCAATTAATGATTTCAGCTGTCAAAATTCCATTAGGAGAACCATCTGTTAAAAACAGCTTAATACTTTTGCCGTGAGCCATAATTCCCCCCCTACACAAACATCTGCTGCAACAAGCCTTTTTTCCACTGTTTGGCTTGTTCAATTTGTTGTGCCACGACTTCAATTTTTTGATCAATAGTCGAAAGGAAGTTGGCGATTTTGGTTTGTTCTTCTAGGCAAGGATATAAAATAGGCATGTCGAAAAAATCTTTATTAGTAATATTCATTCGATCATGTCTAGCACCTGAATTTGCCACACCTTTGACGTAATCATGCCAGAAATTACTATCAAAAAAGTATTCCAAATACGCCAAGTTTCCTTCGACCACTGTGAAGACTGTATAAAGTGGCGACATAACACCTAAACACTTTTTATTTCGTTTGATTGGTCCAACAGGCGCATGAACAGATATTCGAGGGTTATATACAAAGTCATCTAAATTTACGATGTAATAACCGTTTAAATTTGATTCAGTAACTATTTCTCTTTCAAAGTAATTACCTTGTTTAATAATTCCCTGAGTAGCAGAGTTTGTTAAAACCTCAGAAATACTTCCATCTTTATTTTTGCCCGATCTTTTTGAAGCAATTTCATTTAGAGGTTTATCCTCCCACTCCCCAAACTCACTCCCATCATCCGCTTTAAAACGAATCTGCTGACTAAACAACTTCTGCATCATGCCTTGTTTATATTGGCTCAGCAGTTCATGTTTTTGCGTGAGTTGGCTGATCTTTTCATCGACTGCGGAAAGAAAAGAGGCGATTTTGGTTTGTTCTGCTTTACTTGGCAAATGAATTTCATATGGTTCGATATGTTTATTATTTATCTGAGGAATTGTAGAAGTATCAGCAATTCTATAAAGTTCAACTTTATTAATTAAATAATATAAATATTCAGCATCCAAAGTATTTTGTGGAATAAGAGCCATAAGATTGCTATCTAATAAAGAATCGACTTTAAGGATACGAACTTTATTATTTAGAATAGCTGCCCCTCTTTTTGGAAAAATTACACTTTTTTTAGGAATTACATCAGCACAAGTTTCAGTATAAAATCTTGAATATTCTTGATATTTATTACTGTTGTTTAACTCTTCGACTTTTAAAAATGGTATTTCACCATTTTCGTGTAACTCGTATTTGCTAGGAGAATAACCGCTTTTAATCTGGACAATATTACCCAGAACTTCAACATTCCAATTTTCATCAAACTCTTTAAAGCGTAACTTAGGTACAGACATTACTTCACCTCCGAAAACGGTGAAACAATGCCTAGCTCTTTGCAGAAATCTGCAATGATGGCATCGGTTTTTTGGCTGTCGTGTTCCAAAGCTTGAAGCTGTTTTGCAATCGCATCTAAATCAATCTCGGCTTCCGCTTCAAAGGTATCCACATAACGCGGAATATTCAGGTTGTAATCGTTATCTTTCACTTCTTGTAAAGTTGCGACATGCGCATACTTTTCAATATTTTCACGCTTTTCAAATGCCGCAACAATCTTATCCAAATGCTCAGGCAATAACTTGTTTTGGTTCTTCTGCTTTTCAAAATCATTGCTGGCATCAATAAACAGAATATTGCCGCTCTGCTCACGATTTTTCTTCAACACCAAAATACAGGTCGGAATAGACGTGCCATAGAAAATATTGGCGGGTAGACCAATAATCGCATCCACCACGTTCATCTGCTCAATCAAATACTGACGAATCACGCCCTCACTCGAACCACGGAACAATACGCCATGCGGTAACACCACCGCCATCGTGCCATTGTCATCCAGTTGATACAGCATGTGCTGTACAAAAGCCATATCGGCTTTAGAACTTGGCGCCAGTTTTCCATACGCAGCAAAGCGTTCATCTTGTAAAAATAACGGATCGGCAGACCATTTTGCGGAAAATGGCGGATTCGCCACCACTGCATCAAACTTTTTATCTAAATGCTGCGGGCGGGTTAAAGTATTTTCCTGCTTGATGTCGAACTTGGCAAAATGCACATCATGCAGAATCATGTTCATCCGCGCCAAGTTGTAGGTGGTACGGTTCATCTCCTGACCGTAAATCATATCGACATCTTTCACTTTACGTTTTACCCGTAGCAATAACGAACCTGAACCGCAAGTCGGGTCATAGACTGAACGTAAACGGTCTTTGCCTTGGGTGACAATCTTTGCCAGTAGAGTCGATACCGTTTGTGGGGTATAGAATTCTCCTGCTTTTTTGCCCGCACCTGAGGCAAATTCGCCAATCAGGTATTCGTAGGCATCACCCAGCACATCGGCTTCGGTATTACTAATATCAAAATCAATATCATCTAAATGACTCAGGACTTTCGCCACCAGTGCATTACGGTCACTGGCATTATTGCCAAGCTTGGTCGAGTTTAGATCCAAATCTTCAAACAGGTTGGCAAAGTCATCGGCAGAGTCGGTACCTAAAGTGCTTTGTTCAATCGATTTTAAGGTCGCAGTTAAATCATCCAAAATGAATTCGCCCTGACGACCACGCTCGGCTAAGGTATGGAATAGCTGTTTTGGTGTGAGCGCATAACCGACTTCGGCAATGGCATTTTTTTTAATTTCTTCGATGTATGGCACATGCTCAGGATTATTTTCATCTAACTCTAAAAAGCTGAGGTCTTCGCCATCGAGCAATTCATTGGCAAAGTTCACCGACTTTTCTGATAAATATTTAAAGAAAATAAAACCCAGAATGTAATCACGGAATTCATCGGCGCCCATGGTGCCGCGCAAAGTATTGGCAATATTCCAAAGTTGTTTTTGTAATTGTTGCAGTTGTACTTGGGTCATTGTTATGGAAGTCCAAATAAGTAAATCATTAATAAAATGATTTTACCTAAAATTCTAAAACATGCAGCAGTAAAAAGGTGGAAAAGGACATGAATTGTCGTGCTCAAGCGATGTAATCTATCAATTCAAGCGCTAGACAGATACATGATCTAAATTTTATAGCAGCCTACTCCAGTAATCTGCACTACAGAAAAACAAAGACATCAAAATACTCCAGATATGGGAGAAACTAATATCTGTTTATCTTTTCCACCCAGCCAGACTAAATACTCATTCTCTATTGCCTGCTTATACGCCCAGTCGGCAACCCGATGCGAGCGCTGAATATCTGTTAAGAAACCGAATTGAGAAATTTCCCGAACAATAGATTGATCATGTAGATAATTCCGCTCCTGCCACTTTTGCAAAAACTGTTCCGACGCCAAATAATTACTTTTCTGAGAATTACATTTGTCATCTGCCAGAACAAAGTTATGTCCAGTATCGGCAGGATATAGAGACCAGGGGATAAAATGATCTACAGCATATTTTGAGTTTTTTAGGCTTTTTCCACAGTAAAAACACTGGCATTGCTGTAAATCAATTAAGAAGTCCGCGACCTGCCCCAGTTGATTGCGACTCGGGGCAAACATGAATTCATCCAAGTCAGGCAAACCATCCAGTATCACCAGATTCTGCTTATTCAGTCGGACAAAATCAATCCAGCGCTTCTGGCACAACTCTTCAATAATTTCACTAAACTGTCTCAAGCAATACATCACTTTGGGTAAAAGCTTGAGGGACTGTTTGCAATCTTCCAAATGGTAAAGAAACTCCACCGCTTGACCATTCAGGTTCTGTAAATACACCACCGGCATTTGCTTGACGGTTACTGCAACCACTTTCTTAAGCTGATTCCAGTGCAACTGGTCTTTTCTCAACGCAGCCAAAGTCTTGAATTGTTGCTGTGCATTCTGAATTTCACTGATGATCTTTGCCTGCTTACCAGTGCTTTGATGAATAGTAAAAGGCTCATACTGGTTAAACTGAAACGGCAGTGACTGTTTCCAGTACAGGTCAATAAACTTTTCAGCAATATCCTGATATTCCAAATGCAAGGCAGCACCGGTATCTTGACCCTGTTCAATCGCCAGACGCGTGATACTTATCAGCAAAGCAAACTTATATGTCGAAGTAAAAGTCCCTGACTGCAAAATCTGCTGAATATGCTTTAAGAATTTCAACTGTTCTTGAGGGGTTGGTATTTCGGCTATACTGAATAACATATCTAAGCCTGCACTTTTCTAATCAGAATATTCATCCACTCTTCTGTACGCTCTGGACGTTTATCTACAGTAATCCATTGTTGTAACAGTAAAGCCTGATCGATCTGCTTAAGTAAGTCATGAGCTTGCTGTTCATTCAAGTCAGTAAAGCTACGCCCCTCTATCTCACGGTCTGTATTGCCATACTTAAAAGACATGTAACACACACCATTTAGCTTTAATGCTTTGAATATAAGCCCCAGCACTTCAGTTAGGCGATCTCTTTCACAATGTAAAAGAGATGCACAAGCCCAAATACCATCGTATTTATTATTCTCAGCTAGGTCATAAAAACTTTGCTGACGTACTTCAATATTGGTCAGCTCCCTGGCCTTTTTAACCAGCTCGGCAGAATAATCAATTGCCTCAACTTGATAGCCTTTTTTCTTAAATGCCAAAGTGTCCCGCCCCGAGCCACAGCCCAAATCTAGGATCAATGCCTGTTCCGGCAAATATCTTAGAAATGGTGCGTAAAGACTTTCCATTTCAACCTGATAGGTATTTTCAAAAAATGCTTGAGCATGTTGATTGTAATAATTTGATGTTTGATTCATTGTCTAAAAGCCAATATCTTATGTTAAAGAACATACTGATTTTTCACTAGATAAGTCAAATGATCAGTCCTATGAATGAATCAAACTCTTATTTCACTGTATCCGGACAACTGAGATAGAAACCAAACTGGTTCTTGTAAATGGAAAAAATATGGGCTTCAGATTTCGCAAGAGTATTAAACTGCTACCTGGATTAAAAATTAATCTGACACACAAAGGTATAAGCAGTGCAAGCATTGGCAAACCTGGTGCTTCCTTAAATATTGGCAAAAAAGGCACCCGAACCAGCGTTGGTATTCCTGGCACAGGCCTATCCTATTCAAAACACCAGCCCTATAAGAACAGAGCTGGCAACCAAGAGAATCCTGTTCAGGAACAACAACCGTTCTATACATCACATACTGAGCAACCCAAATCGAATGTCTGGATTTGGGTGATTTTTGGATTATTTTGTTTTATTGTCGGGGCAATTCTTTTTTAGAATTCACCGCTCTTTTTACCGATAATATTCCTCCTGCTAGGCAAAATCTGATTCATTCATTACTATGGATGGATGTTAAGTACAATAAAGGTTGCCTCTGATGTCAGACAATCACCATACTCACGATTATGATGAAAATGATTTAATCGACTCTCCCTTATCTCAAGTTTTACAGGAACATAATCAGCAGGTCGAAATTCTCATTTATCGACTGCCTGACAGTGATTGGACACTGGAAGTAGTGAGTCAAAGTGGTACTTCTACGGTATGGGATGAAACATTCCCGTCAGATCAGGAAGCTCTATCTGTCGCTTTAGATGAAATTAAAGCCGCAGGCGGTATTCAAGCATTTTCCGAACTCAGTGACCTCGAAGCAAAGAAAAATATTTTTCCTGAATCCCTTACTCGCCATTAAAAATGAAGCTGCTGGCGTGGATCTGAATCAGTATTTTCTGGATTCTTAGAACCTATCGCGATGATAGGTTCACCTCAACCCAAACCCATCTAGGGTTGAAGGGTCAAAATTTTCATCAAACATAAACTCATCTGCTCGCTCTTTTTTTAATGTCGCAAGTGCATAAAAAAAACATTTCTCACATAACTGCAATTCATATCTTTCCCCGTCATGCTTGGAACCATACCCCCAATGTGCGGATAAAGTTCCAAATTTCAGTTTCGTTGATTGGTTGCATACATCACATACAACATCTGTAACGACTTCTACCTGTTTCAGTTGTTTAATTTCCATATGCGGCTCCTTTTATCAATCAAGTTGCAGAATTAACAGCTACTTGGACACCAATTCTTATTTACTTGTTTTATACCATTTTGTGCCGTAAAATGGCATTAATAAGATTGAGAGGTGTTAAATGTCTACGCTAATTAAAAAAAGAGTTCAATATACTGTGGATGAGGCAATCTCAGAATCAGCAGAGTACGTCATCAAAAAAGTTGGGCTAACCCCTGCATCTGTTTTTAGTATGGTTATGGCTGAAATTGCCAAAACAGGTCGAATTCCTGTGAGCAATCAAGTAAGTGATGATGATTTTAATACGGCACAACTCATAGCACTTAGCCATAATATTCCGAGTGTAAAAGTATCCAATATAAAATCTGCTCAAGAGTTTTTAAATGATGATGGTGGATACTAATGGCTCAGGATTTGTATTGGGCTTACGTTGGTTTTACAGACATAGCAGATGGTAAAACTCGCCCTGTTTTATATATTCGACAAACAAAAAAAGACTACATCGTATTCCGTTTAAGTAGTCAATATGACAATAAATCTGACTTTATTAAAAGTAAATATATTGAAATTACCGATTGGAAATCGGTTGGACTAAGTAAAAAATCATGGATTGATACCGTACAAACATATCAGTTGCCAATTGATAAGACAAAATTAACTTACATTGGTAAACTTTCTAAAAATGACTATGAACGATTAATTAATCATCTTAAAGAGCAATAACTGTTTATTCAACTAGCCGAATAATATATGTCCAAGTTAGATTAAAATAGCTGTTCATCTATTTGTTATATTTAGTATCCATTAAGATAGGAATATGCAATCAAGTTAAATTTGTCTATATACTTATCAAAAATTGATTCCTGTTTGGTTTTAATTACCATTAAAAAAAGATCAAAAATACTATATATAGGGTTTTTATAATTTTACAACACAATATACGGCATATTCAGCCATTGCTCCCCTACTTAAAAAAATATGAATATATTGTTTTAATTTTAGCTGTTTAGCACATATGGGAAAGCATCATTGTATGTCTGGAAAGAAGAAAAACACACCAAATTACCGCGTGTCTGCAAAAAACCTGCAATTAATGTGTTATCCAAACTGTATGCATGCCTATCAAATCTGGATCGCTTTATTTTTCCAACTGAATAAAAAAAAGCAAGACTATCATTTGAATTTAGCTTTTTCACAGAAAATAGACATTCCCCTTATTCCTACGGATAAACCCGATCACTATTTTTTTAGTAGCCATTTCAGCTGGATCTATGCTTATTATTACAATAAGAATAAAACTCAATTTAAGTTTAAAGCTTACGAGAAAAATAATTCATATGAATCCATCATTCAGGCTCTAAATGAAGTAAGAAGCTTACTCAGTTCTGGTTTGCATCACTCAATTCAGGGCTTAGATATCATTGCATACTGGCTGAATGAACAATACCGACCTGACCATCTTCAAGAAGTTTTCGGTCATAAAATTTTAACTATCAACCAACTGCGAGAATTATCAGGACTATCCAAATCCCAAAGCCCGGTAAGTTCTTTTTCAGATTATGCAGGTCCAATTTCATTAGAAAAAATTCTGGTGGGAATTTCATCATGAATGGATATAGTTATTTAGAAGATACTCAAGAATTAAAGCTTGAGCCGTTTCGAAACTTCTACCAAGTATTGGCAGAAGCAAAGCTGGAAAATTATCAGAACTCAATCAAGCTCAACGACCTCATTCAACAATATGAAATTACTAAACTTAATACTTTTATAGCTCAAAGCCTGACTGATAAAAAAGTCAGCGAGTATCCTCTGGTTCATTACCTTATTGCAGTCATCAACACTCCATCAGCATATCAATCAAACGCGCTGAAATGGGCTATTTTCAATACTCAATGTATTGAATCACTTAACAGCAAAGGACATTCAGCTACCATAGTTAATCTTTGTAGGCGTTTTCGTTTAGCTAGCACAAAACAGAAATATTATTGGCTTTACAATTTCTTACCTACTCTTCCAATGGAATTAGAAGAGCTAGTTAAACTTCTAAAAGAAGCTGAAACAGAAAATAAAGAGCTAATTAATCGCTCAATACCAAATTTAGATGAAGAACGAATTAGCCAGCTGGCAAATCTGCGTGTGATCTATCAATATGTCTTTACTCAGTCTGAACGTTTAAAACGAAATCGCCAAAGCAGTTCGGGCTCCAAAGAACCTCCTCAAACTGATGTTCAAAAGACATCAAGAATATCTCTCGATGATGAACAAACGCATCAGACTCATTTTGAACAAGGTACGGCCAAACAACCGCGCGAAGATAAAACTATAGAAAAAGTTGAAGATCATAATTTTGAATTTAATCCACTTGAGCAATACTCTATTACAGCTCAGGTCAATAATCTCAAGAACAAAGTTCTGCATCAAAACAAGAATCAGTTAATGAGCAAGTCAAATCCTCGTGTCTTTGATTTGCCTACCGCACAGCATATTATGCGAATTTTGTTTGAACAGGCAAAGACCTCTCCAATTCATGCCTTGCTTTTATTTTCAGTACTCAGTTTGACGCATTATGAAGAGCTATTAGTATTTCGGAAACATTTCCGTCTGAGTTCAAAAAGAAAAGAAATTACTTTTAGTCCTGAAAATTTCTATTTTCGGCAAAGCTTTGATAGCTCCAAGTTTAAAGATGCTTTATTAAAAGAATATATGATGAATCAGGGAAACTCTTTTACAATCCCATTACCCAAAGTTTATTTTGATCAGATTTTTCAACTAAAAAAGTGGGATAAAGCTGATATTGCTTCCGATGTACAAGAATATTTACGTAGAATCAGTGACGGCCTTACTTTTCATTTAACAGCTCGAAACCTTCCTCGTTTAATCAGCGATATCACGTTGAATGAACTCGGATATGAATTGGAAAGTAAATTACTTAGCGGAGAAAACGTTAATAACTACACCCCAGGCCATTACTATTCAATGAAAATTGTTGATATCCTCGATATTTATAGCCAAACACTTTATCTGGTTTGCCCGCAGCTCGACACTAGTTATATCGAAGAATTTAAGTCCCCTGTTACTTTTGGTAGTCAGCAAACGCCAGACCTGCCTCTGGTTAAATCCTTTTTCAAACAGCTTGACCAGCAAGTTCGGGGTAACCCTAACCCTTTCAAAACACTGAAATATTATTCAATTTGGCTATGGTACGTTTGCATGATTATGACATCTGCCCGACCAAATGAAGCCTTTCCCCCGAATCTCGATTATCTTGATCTCGACAACCGTTTGGTGGCTGTTGCAGATAAAGAGCAACGTTATTCGGGTACCATTGGGCGCTACCTGCCATTTAATAATTTTCTTCGAGATGAAATACAGTCTTATCTAAATTACTTAAAACAATTTCAGCACCTTATGAAGGCTTGTGCTAGCCAAGTTAAAACAGAACTAATTCAAGAAATTTTTGATGGTAAGCGCCCTTTCCTATTAGGTTTTGGGCCTGAGGGATATATCCGAAATTTAGAACTTGCCGATATTGAAAAGAACAGTCCAGAAATAGGTTTGCAACGTAATTGGACTCGCCATTTCGCTCGCTATTTTTTTGCACAGCACTGCGATGAAGATATGCTGAATGGCATCTTTGGTCACGATGGGCCCATGCAGGAACTTTTTGACCGCTATTCGGGTTTTCAGGCAATCGATTACGATCACATTCGAGCAGCGCAAGACAAGCTGGTCGGACTCTTAAAGCTTAAAAGTATGTCTACATTTAACGGATTCCTGATTGAATGAGTAAACACCCACACTCCCTCAAAAGAATAAAAAAGCATAGAAAAAACAAAGCATTTCTTCTGAACTTGTTTAGTGAGAAATGTATAGAACTGACGCCTGAGAACTATTCGGAAATTTGTCGTCAAGTTGATAATCAGCTTTTAGAATACTGTAAGTCAAACATCCGTAGCTATCAGATGGCACGTATAGAATTTGCTAAATATATCAAGCGCTTTAATCTTTCATCGAATCAGTACTATCCAGTGCCTGCCGCTCCCGTAAGGTACGAAAGGTCTCTGCCACTACAAAATATTGAAACCTTAAAACATGGTAAAAAAGTTACTCAATTTGCCCAAAATATGATTGCTTACTGGACAAAACGAAATGACTTCAGTCCGACTCAATCCCTCGGCTTTTGTTTGATCAGTTCAATATTATTTAATGGCATTTATAACCATGCCGAATTGCAATTTTTTTTAAAAATCATTTTAAAAACAAAGAAATTTCAAAGTTTTTTAAACCTAAATCATATGGTAACACTCGAAATCCCGAACCGGAATTTCGGTAATCAGCGTATAAATGACCCTGATTTTTCAGTCAGCTATACAAAAACGTTTGTGCTACACGACATTGTGAAATGCTGGATTTACAGACTTAAACATCAAAAGTTTGATTTATTTTCGGATATTGAAGATGCAGAACATCTGATTAACGCTTGTATTATTGAATGCTTCCCTGAGGAAAAGGTACGTTGTAAAGACCTGTTAAAATACGGTTTTTACTATACACAGTTCCTGAAAAACAGCGGACTGGATCAAATGTCCATTTGTATCCTAAAAAATGAAATTTACAGTTCCAGCCCTCTCGAAAAACAATTAGCAGCCTATTTTATTCAGTCTGAACCCACGCCTACCCATACAGTTCAGAATATTTGTGAAAAACTTCAGAAAAAGCCTACGGTCACTATTACGTTAGATGAAGTCGATATTTTAGTAGAAATACGTCAAGCTATTCGTGCAAAAAACTATAGCGATCAACTCATAGAATTATATGCTAAAAAACAATCTCCAGCCTTGGAACGTTTGCTGCTGTGGAGCATTCTACGCTCAAAATTAACGGAACCTCAACTGGACCTTCTCAATCATATTATTCAGCAGCAGCAACGATTTAAGCGCAAGCTTATACGTGCAGATTTTCAGCCGGTCAAGCAAAGTTCTCTGAAGACCATGTTTTCACAGTTTGCAGTCCATTGGCTGCAGGCAACGCAAAACAAAGACATTTCATCATTTTCAAATGCCGATTTTGAAGATATGTATGGAGAAATGCTTTTATTAAAGAAAGAAACAACTAGAGAGACTTTACAAAAACGTCTACAGGAGTTTCATCACAAACAGACCTTATTTTTTAACGCACCCACTATCGATCTAGATAATTTAATCCAGGTAAAAATCTGCAGAACCGCATTGATCTCGCCCCATATTTTTCACCATATGCTAGAGCAACTCGAAAATACTCAAGGTATTTCAGTTCAGGATAAAAATATGTTTAAACTGATTTTTATTCTGGGTTTCAGAGCCGGACTACGGATCAATGAAACATTGAATATCTTCGTACGTGATCTATTTATTAGTGAAGATGCTGTGATACTCACCATTCGCAACAATCGCAATAAAAATCAAAAAAGCTACTCAGCTTACCGCAAGATTCCTCTGCATCATCTACTTAAAGCAGAAGAATTACATGCATTTAAAACATATAGTCAGAATAGAAAACGCCTGCTAAAAGAACAAGGGAAATCAGTTACACAACCGCTATTTTTAAAACAGTCGCTAGAAGAAACTCATGAAAATGAAGTCAATGCTCTATTGAAACAATTGATCCAGCCAGCTTTTGGAGAGCACAATTTTACTTACCATAGTCTGCGTCATTCTGCATTTAATCATCTTTACCTGATTTTAAAAAACTCAACACTTGCAGATGCATTTACTGACTATAGCCCACATGAGCAATTACGTATCCGTTATGCATTGCTGCGAAACAGAAATACTCAGCAAACCTGGTATGCGCTTTCTCATTTTGCCGGGCACCTGACACCTGAAACTACCTGTTCTAGCTATCTGCATTTAATGCATCTAGCAATTAGCTACCAGCTGAATCAAATGCACAGCCCGCTTCCTAAAGAAGCCTATTTTAATATTCTAAAACATGATGATGCTATTAAATATCCTGTTCAGCAACGGGCGATCAAACAGTTTTTATTTGATCAACTCACTAAAGACCGTTACAGGCAACATGATCATCAATATCAACCAGGGCAACAGAAATCACCTGATTCACTGATGCTAGGAGCTCATGACTCAGAGATGACTTTTGAACTATTGCATCACATTCTTGCAGTAGAAAAAGAACAAGACCTTTTGTTACCTGAAGCTATTCCTTTGCAAATCGCGCAAAAATTACGTGCCAGAGCTCTGCATTTGAAAACCTCCTGTGTAAACCAAAAAAAATCATCGAGGTTATTTACCACAGATTTTTTAAGGAAAACTCCTGATGCATTAGTCACCATGTTGCCGACCAATCAGGAGGAAAAAAAGGTCATTCAACATGTTCAGGAGCGTTATGCAAATGTACAAAGTAAATACAAAAAACAGCTTCATACGATCTACTCAATTTATCTTGAAAAAGTTCAGCCCAATTCAGCCCAGTTAATTTTTGAACTGAATGAAAAACGGCAACTGAAGAAACTTCTTTCTTTTATTCATAGTTTATTTCCGAAAAAATATCTTCATTTAGAACTATCTCAACAGAGCAAGACAGAGCTCAAAAAGACATTACAGGATTTAACATTACGGGCAGAAAACTTCAGCCTGAATGAAAATGAAAGGCGAATTAAATTCTGCTTCAAAAGTAAAGATGCAAAAGCACTTGGGGTATTTAAGTTACTGATGTATCTAATGATAGTTTCTCATCTTTAAGCTGTTTGTAATAAAAATTTGAACTCTGAGTAACGATAATCAAATAGGGCTTTGTTGCATAAATATGTAAGCATCTGATTTAAATAAATTTAATTTTGGATCAAAAAATAATCAAAACTTCTAAAATCATATAGTTATGAAATCTTTGTGCAACAAAGCCATTCTCAAATGTAATTTTTAGGATTCTCTATATATTCAGTTACTTATATCATCCGGTACTAAATGAAGACTTTTTCCTATTCCTCTCCCTCCTTTAAAAAGTAAGCAAGGAGTTAAATATAGATTAAGCAGAGGAGCTAATCAAAATCGTGAAACATGGGAAAAATATTAATCGTGGAACATAAAAATCAACAAAAAAGCCCACCTTGGGGAGGTTGGGCAAAAAAGGAACTACAGCTTTGAATTTTCAAGAGAATTATAACGCATTTCGTATAACGCGTATTATGTTAATTTTAGGAAATCTTAGTCTTTAGCTAACATAATCTTCAGTTGATATTACTTGAGCATATGCAAATTCAAAAGCGGCCATTAATGTTGCATGGACATGACCAGCAGGTACTTTAACGCCATTAAATTCTAGGTCTAGCGTTGCACAAGCATCATGAATAACCCTTACCTTATAACCAAAGTCAGAAGCAGCACGAACAGCAGCATCAACACACATATGGCTCATAGCACCAATCACGACTAGCTCAGTCACGTGATTGCTATCTAAAATTTCTTTGAGATTCGTATTTAAGAACGCGTTGATGTGATTTTTAATGACCACAGTTTCATCTGCTTGTGGCTTAACTGTGTCCTGAAATTCAATACCAATTGAGTCAGGTTGAAATATAGGTGATTCAGCATTCGCAATATGCTGGACATGAATCACTTGAGTACCGTCTTGACGTGCTTTCGTAATTACTTTCACTGCATTAGCAGCAGCTTGTTCAATATTTACCAATGGTAATTTACCTGTAGGTAGATATTCATTTTGTAAGTCGATAACTAATAAAGCTGATTTTGACATACCTATTCCTTTACTTAACTAATATTTGTTTTGTTCTACTTATGTTTTAAAGAAGTGGAATGCTTCCACTTCTTTAAGTCACTTTAGAAAGAAAGCGTTTCACCATCGATAGGAATTAAAACCTTATTTTGGATTCCTTTGTCCTTTACGTAATCTGCAAGCTCAGCACGTGTTACCGACATGTGGTTAATTGCATCCATGTGAACAGCAACCACTTTAGCATTTGGTGCTTTCTGAGTTGCATGATAAGTATCTTCTTTGCCCATAATAATGGATTCTTTAAAGCCATCAACCAAGGCGTTACCTGTATTCAAGACAATCACATCAGGTTTAAATGTTTGAATCGCTTGATCAACTTCAGAACGCCAGATGGTATCTCCTGCCACATAAACAGTTTCATGGCCAGCAGCTTCAAATACCACACCCATTGCTTCACCTAATCCAGCTTTAAGCTTAGGAATACGGTACATGGCATCAGTACCGTGTTGACCACCAGTTTTAGTGAGCTTAATCCCTTCAAAGGTCGCTTGAGTTAATACACGAACATCTTTGAAGCCTTGTGACTGAATGATTTTCTGGTCTTCTTTATTCTGTACAAACAACGGCATGTTTTTCGGAATAGTCGCTTGTGCTGCATCATCCCAATGATCTAGATGGGTATGGGTCACGATTACCGCATCTACACCTTCTAAAATCGTTTCGGGCTTGATAGGCAAATCGACTAATGGGTTCCGTAAATAGCTACGATGAGTATCAGGAAAACCTTCATAGAATCCTTTTTTAGCAAACATTGGGTCAATTAAAAAAGTCGTATCAGCATAGGTTACTTTAATCGTTGCATTGCGAATTTCTTGTATATGCGTAACTTTAGAAGTATCTCGCTGAACCACCTTATCATTCGCATATAAATGGACTGAAGCCATTGCCAGAGAGAGTGCAATAACAGAGCTACTTAAAATTTTATTCATGTTCCAGATCCAATCATTTAGTCATACTCGAATCATGATAGGAAAAATTAAGCAATAAAATTGTCCTTAAGGACAATCATCGAAACTATTGGGACAACATGCTATATTTATTATTTTAGAGAGGTAGATTGAATGGCTATACCAGTGATTGGATTGTTCGTATATCCCAATATAAATCCATTTCACTTCTCTATCCCCCATATCATTTTCAATATCAAGATTGAAGATAAACGCTTATTTGATCTGAGAATTTTTTCTATAGATGGTCAACCCGTAAAAACAGAACAGTCTATGATGATTATCCCTGATGGGGGGATCGAACTTATTAAACAATTGGATCTTATTATTATTCCTGGATGGGATGATTTTAATCACAAACCTGAAAAAGTACTTATCGATGCCCTAAATTGTGCATATCAAGCTGGAATTAGAATTGTAGGGTTATGCTACGGAACTTATGCATTGGCATATGCAGGGCTGCTTGACCATAAAAAAGCAGCTACGCACTGGATGGCTGAACAGGATTTTAGTGAACGATTTCCACAGGTTCAACTTGATAATGACGCCCTGTATGTAGAAGACCAAAGGATCGTAACCTCTGCTGGAACAGGCGCAGCGTTAGACTGCTGCTTGTACTTGGTACGTGAAATCTATAATGCACGAATTGCGAATAAAGTTGCTAGAGTAATGGTGATCCCGCCTCACCGTGAAGGTGGGCAAACTCAGTTTATTGAACAGCCAGTCGCAGAATCGAGCCAAGATGCACAAATTAACCTATTACTTGATTTTTTAAGAAAGAATTTAGCCTTACAACATAATATTGAAAGCCTCGCTGAACGGACACATATGACACGCAGGACGTTCACACGGCACTTTAAGAAAGCGACAGGTATGACCTTAGTCGATTGGCTGAATACTGAAAGAATCAGATTAAGTTGTGAACTTTTAGAAGCGACAAACTTGTCTATCGAAAAGATAACCGAGCTTTCAGGTTTTAATAATACTGTGTCATTTAGAAAGAATTTCCGTGAAAAATATGGCACCAGCCCTCAGGCATGGAGAAAAGCTTTTGGGATCAGTAATGAGAATAATCCGCCCCATTTAACATAATGGCTGTTATGCGAAGTCGACTTGTAATGCAATTTGCATTACACTATTCCTAGTACATTAAATACTTGGGAAATATGATGGCTACTGTTAACTTCAGGGTCGATGAAGCCCTTAAAGAAAAATCTTATTCAATCCTTAAAGAGCAAGGTATTGCACCTACGGATTTCTTCACTAGTATTCTTGAGTATGTTGCTACGACTGGGAAACTGCCTGTCAAAAAAGCTTTGCTTTCGGAAGAAGATGAAGAATTATTAGCTCTTGTCCGTAAGCGCATTAATGATCCTAAAGAGATGTTTGAGGAAGTCACATTAGATGACTTATAAGCTTTTACGTCACAAGGACTTTACAGCAGAATGGGAAAAACTCCCTGTTGCTATACGAGATCAATTTAAAAAGAAACTAGCCAAAGTCATAGAGCAGCCACATATTCCAAAGAATATGCTTAGAGGCGATCTTGCAGGTTGCTATAAAATCAAATTATTAAAAGCTGGTGTCAGACTTGTCTATCAAGTTAAAGATGATCAGGTAGTTATCTTGCTCATCACAGTCGGGAAACGAGCTGATAGCATAGTTTATGACGAAGCTAAAAAGCGAATTAAAGACTAAAAATGGGGAGCTTATAGCTCCCATTTTTGCCTTCGTATAAGGTGTATTATGTTAATTTTAGTAGAACTTTAAAAATGAAAAAAATTAGAAATTATCTTTTTCGTAATTTTAATTCTAATTATTTTATGGGGCATACAATGGATGTTTCATGGCTTTCCAACAGGAAATTAAAATCATACTTCGCATCAAAATAAATAGTGTTATATTTCAAAAAGTTATGTTATAAAAAATCGGTGGCGAAAACCCAAAAAACCGACTTGTTTCCAAGCCGGGTTTCTACTGATTTTTTAACTTTTTATTTTGCCCACAAAAATAGCACCCAAATAACGAGTTTTATTTGCCATTTGTTGTGCTATTTCTTGCTCAAGACAAATAGGTCAAAATTTTAATCCAGAAATTCGGAAATTTCCTCAGCAGTTGTTCTCGCGGTCCTTGAAACACCCACCAGCGTTGCTGAACCAGGTCCAGTCCATTCACCATATCCTACTAACCATAGGTTGGGTTGTTTTACTGATCTTGTTCCTTCAACCAGTATCGTATTATTTTCCTCTACTATTCCAAGTGGCTTTAAATGGTCTAAAGTCGCTTTAAATCCAGTACACCAAATCACTGCATCAACCTGTTGAAAAGATCCATCTTCCCAAATCACGCCATTTTCTGTAAAAGCCGAAAACGGGCGCTCACTATGTAAAACGCCTCGTGCACGTGCATCTTTGACTGAATCAATCATGACAATATCCCCCAGACCGCCAACAGGCTGATCTATTGTACGGCCTTCTAATTGTGCCTTTAAACGCTCTGTCGCACGTAAAAACAGTATACGGCCATCAACATCATCTGCTAAAAATTGAGGAGGTGTTGGCGTGATCCAAAGAGTATCTGCCACTTGGGAAACTTCAGCCAAAATTTGTGCTCCGGAATTTCCACCACCGATAATCATGACGTGCTTATCTTTAAACGGTTCTGCATTTTGATAATGGGCGGAGTGTAATTTCAGCCCTTTAAAATTTTCTTGGCCCGGGTAAGATGGGATATAAGGATGACTCCAGGTGCCCGTTGCACTGACTACAGCCTTGGCTTTCCATGACTGTTCACCTGCATGCACACTCAATGCCTCTCCTTCGCTTTTGACGTGATCAACATATATAGGACGAATAATCGGAAAGTGGTAACGCTGCTCATATTGCTGCAAGTATTCAATAACTTCTTTCTTGGTCGGATACGTTTGTTCTGTATTCGGCATAACCCAACCTGGTAAGGAACTCCAGCTATTCGGTGAAAATAGACGCAAAGAATTCCAGGCATGTAACCAGGCTCCACCTGCTTGATTTTGATCATCTAAAATAATGAATGGTATTTTTTTTCGCTTTAAAAAATAAGCCGTAGATAAAGCAGCCTGCCCACCACCGATAATGATCACATCCGTTTCATTCTGTTTATGATTCAAAGCCCTTTCCCCTTTCATTTTTCTTTAATATAAAAAACCAGTTGCCGGAGCAACTGGTTTTTAAACTTAAATTTCAATAACTCAATTTACTTGTTTTTTTCCTCTGTACACGACAAATTTCACAGAACCCTTATCCTATCAGGATTCTGCTTTCTTAAAATTGCCAAAATTTCCTTAAACTCTTCTTTTTTCCCAAAACCAATTAAACGCTGAATCGCCATTTGAACATAGTCTAAACCATAGCGAAATAAACTCATTGAGAGTCGTCCATGCTTCTTTATTTTTATCGCTTTTTTTTGATTATGTTGCCATTCACCCGTTAAGTAACACCAACAGAAGCTTATAGCTAACACCGCAATCAATTTTTTCACTCGTCTAGGGTCTGTCAAGCGCGTATTTTCAAGATTAAACCCGCGTCCTTTGAGACAACTGAATAAGGTTTCAATTTCCCAGCGTAATGCATAATCCTGAATA
>NZ_VPBA01000018.1:0-63511 GCF_013418945.1 Acinetobacter sp. YH12112
TTAATGGAGAAATCTAATCGGTATGTTATACCTGAGAGAAGAGTGAGGAGTTATCCAAGGGTTGTAAAAGGAAAACCTCAAAAATACCCAAGAAAAAGCCAGTCAATCTCTTAACTGACTGGCATTACCTAACCATGGGGCTTTTTAATGTCTATATGATTTTGAAGTCGTATTAAAATTTAACCGAAAAATGCAATGATACTCTGAATCACCACAGCATTCACAATATCAATAAAAAATGCACCACACAGCGGTACGATTAAAAAGGCTTTGTGCGATGGACCATAGCTATTGGTAACTGCCTGAATATTGGCAATCGCAGTCGGGGTTGCTCCCATACCAAAACCACAATGCCCTGCTACCAATACGGCTGCATCGTAATTTTTTCCCATAATCCTAAAGGTCACAATTGCGGTAAATAAAATCAGTACCGCTGTCTGCGCAAACAAAATGGTAATGAGCGGGCCTGCCAAATCGGCCAGTAACCAGAGTTGCAGTGACAGTAAAGCCATAGATAAATACAGGGATAATGACGCATTTCCGAATACATCAATGGCACGGTCGAAAATATCGACTTTCAGTACATGCTCTAGGAAGTTACGTACAATCACCCCTGTCCCTAAAGCCCAGACAAAGGTCGGTAGTTCAAACCATCTTCCCTGACTGATCTCTGTCATTTCATTCGCAACAAATATACATAGTGCAAACATCCCCAAAGTCGACACTGCATTACTGGCTGTAATCAACCGGTTTTTCTTTGGATATTCGAAGGGTGCGGTGTTGATGCTAGTATCGAGTTGTTGTTCATTGGTCTCTTGCGCTACTGTCTCTGCCAACTGATTTCGTTTAATCAAGAATTTGGCAACCGGACCACCCACAAGCCCACCAATAACCAAACCAAAAGTAGCACTTGCCATTCCGAGGACAATTGCCCCCTGTATTCCATATTGAGTTTCAAGCACTTCACCCCAAGCACCGGCAGTACCATGTCCACCCGTTAAGGTAACAGAACCGACAATCAGACCAATCAATGGATCAAGCCCAAGTGCTGTGGCTAAACTCATGCCAACCGCATTTTGTACAACTACAAATAGAATGACACAGACCAGAAAGATCAGCAGTGATTTCCCACCTTCTTTGAGCTTGGTAAAGTCTGCACTTAAACCAACAGAGGTAAAGAACATCAGCATCAGAATGGTTTGAATTTCTGAGTCAAATGTGGCACTGATATTAAAAAATTTATAGAGAATAAAAGCTGTAATCGCTGCGATTAGACCGCCGATTACAGGCTCAGGTAAGTTATAGTTTCTAAAGAAGCTAATTTTACTAACAAGATACCGCCCAATAAAAAGAAAAAATACTGCAATCACCAAGGTGCCAAAGGCATCGATTTCATAATTCATAACATTCCCTATTAGCTTTATTTTCATACAGTTTTAGGAAAACAGTATGAAAAATCAATTTTAGAAATGTTATGCAAGTTATTGTTTCTAGTAATTGTTTAATTTATGTCCTAAATAGACTCAATTAATACGATGGAATATCATAAACCCAATTGTGTGCTTGCTGGTCTGTCGTACTTTCACAAACATAATAATCATGATCCCAAGCATCTTGATGGAAAATTTCCTTTTTGGTATAGGTGACATTTTTACCTTCTTCGACACAGATAAAGCTGTCACCTTGGTCTTTGACTTGGGTTCCATTGAGGAAACCACCAATACAGAGGAAGCGGGATTTTTTTGCCATGTATTTACTTCAACTTTTCATTTATTTAAATATACGTGGATTGAACGATCGAATGAGCCAACTGTAAAGTTTAAGTTATAAAGTGCGGAGATTACATCCAAATAGCAAACTCAAAATCTAGTTAAAAAATGCAGCATCCAATTTTGCTATCGCTGCTTTGAGTAATTTAATGTTCATATAGACATAGTTTTTTTTTGACATTATATATGACTTTCATAGGTGGAACATTTTCATATTCAAATGGCTTTGTTGCATAAATATGTAAGCATCTGATTTAAATAAATTTAATTTTGGATCAAAAAATAATCAAAACTTTTAAAATCATATAGTTATGAAATCTTTGTGCAACAAAGCCTATTCAAATTCTTGTAGATTTGGAAAAGTGTGTTTTAATGTTTTCCAATACTCAACATCATTGTATGTAATATCAATCAGACCAAGGAATTTTTGATCTGATTGATTAAAATTGTGTTCAATGCCAATGATTTGGTTTTGAAAGTACCAAAATATACCTATTTTCATAAATGAATTAATAGATCCAACTCACTTAAACAATCATTAATAAAATCATTTAAATCCTTATTATCTTTGATTGATAATAATTTAAAGGCATCGCCCGAAAAGCCTCTTAAATCACCTATAGCTTTACTAACCCATCCGTTAGGAATCTTTTTCCAATATTTAGGCTCTCCCCATGTCGGATTAAGTTTTAATATATCTTCCAATTTAGTGGAACTTTCTTCAGATAAAGCAATTCCATAGTGAAAATAATCTGTTGCAGCTACAAATATAAAATTAATGTCTGGCCTTTTCTTACTTTTCAATACACAGCCTATAACATCCCTTTCTGCAGCAGGATTTGAATTACTAATTTGCTTAAACCACTTTTTACAATTATTAGCTGTGTAGTGGATACTCTTAAATTCTGATGATTTTTCAAAATTTCCCGTTTCTAAAAATTTGCTTTCAACATATTCAAATAATTTAAAAAGCAATTCGCCACGATATGCGCTACTATTAAATTGAGTAGATAGCTTTCTGATTGCTTCTAATTCAACAGGTGTTATATCAACTAACATCTTTTTCAATTCCTTATTTACTGTTATCAATTCGCCAGTCAAAATTTTTAACAAATTTAAATATTGTCTAATTGCAGACTCTATATTAGGAGTTTCTTTAACCAAATATAAAATATGATTTTCAAGCCATTTTGTTATATCTTCTTTATAACTCAAACATTGCAAATCTATAGAATTTATTTCATTGTTAGTTATTAAAAAGTATTTATCATCCTTATTTATTATTTTACCTAAAGATGATTGAGAAGGTTTATTGCCTTGTAAAGTAAGATATATGATTGAAGGTGCTTTTTTCTTCTCAATACAATAATCATAGTATCTATTTAACTGTTTACTTTGATCCCCTGCATAAATCTTATTTTCTATTATTATCGCCTTATTTTTATTCTCTAACAACAAATCAATTTGACCTTGCGCACACCTAAATTCCCTTTTAATAGAAAAGAAATTATCTATCTCAAAATCCAACTTAAAATAACTAATGAAACTTTTTAAAAATAAATCCTTTTGCCCGTGTGTTCCGTTTGGATCTAATAATTCTTTAAGAATAGGTGTATGTGTAAATACTTCACTACTCCCAACACCTGATAACATCAATAAATTAAAAAAATCCCCATGAGCTTTATTTTTATTAATAATTTCTACAGTCTGCTTTATTAACTTATCAATGTATTCTTGCATTTAAATACTCAAAAAATAAGGGCTGATTACTCAGCCCTTATCTTATACCGCTTATTGCTTAATTATCAATTAATTAAGACAATTGAGCAGCAGCAATTTTCTTCGTATCTACCTTTTCAGCAGCATCTGTATATTCAGACATTTGATCGAAGTTCAAGTACTTGTAAATGTCAGCAGACATGCTGTCGATTTGAGAAGCGTATTGTTGATACTCTTCTGGAGTTGGTAATTTACCAAGAACCGCAGCAACAGATGCAAGCTCAGCAGAAGCCAAGTATACATTCGCGCCTTGACCTAAACGGTTCGGGAAGTTACGTGTAGATGTAGATACTACAGTCGTGTTCGGTGCAACACGTGCTTGGTTACCCATACATAATGAACAACCTGGCATTTCAGTACGCGCACCAGCTTTACCATAAATGTTGAAGAAGCCTTCTTCCATTAACTGGTGTTCGTCCATACGCGTTGGAGGAGCCAACCATAGACGAGTAGATAAAGAACCACCAGGAACTTTGTCTAGAAGTTTACCAGCTGCACGGAAGTGACCGATGTTCGTCATACAAGAACCGATGAATACTTCATCAATCTTGTCGCCTTGAACGTCAGAAAGCAGTTTCGCATCATCTGGATCGTTCGGGCAGCACAGGATAGGTTCGTTGATGTCAGCAAGGTCAATTTCATACACTTTAGTGTATTCAGCATCAGCATCAGCTTTAAGCAGTGATGGGTTCGCTAACCATTTTTCCATGTTCTCAACACGGCGCGCCATAGTACGAGCATCGCCATAACCTTGTGAAATCATCCACTTCAGCATGGTGATGTTAGAACGTAGGTATTCAGCAACTTTCTCTTCAGAAAGCGTGATCGCACAGCCTGCAGCAGAACGTTCAGCAGAAGCATCAGACAATTCGAATGCTTGCTCAACAGTTAAGTCTGTTTCCATTTCTGTTAAGTCGATCTCTAAGATACGACCAGAGAAGATGTTTTTCTTACCTTTCTTCTCTACAGTCAGGTCACCTTCTTTAATTGCGTAGTAAGGAATCGCGTGTACCAGGTCACGTAGAGTGATACCAGGTTGCATTTTACCTTTGAACTTCACAAGTACAGATTCAGGCATATCCAGTGGCATAACACCAGTCGCAGCAGCGAACGCTACCAGACCAGAACCTGCCGGGAATGAAATACCAATTGGGAAACGAGTATGCGAGTCACCACCAGTACCTACTGTATCTGGAAGAAGCATACGGTTTAACCAAGAGTGAATAATACCGTCGCCTGGACGTAAAGATACACCACCACGGTTCATGATGAAGTCAGGTAGTGTGTGTTGCATTTGCACGTCAACTGGTTTTGGATACGCAGCTGTGTGACAGAAAGATTGCATTACCAGGTCAGCAGAGAAGCCCAAGCAAGCCAGGTCTTTTAACTCGTCACGAGTCATAGGACCAGTTGTATCTTGAGAACCAACAGTGGTCATCTTCGGTTCGCAGTAAGTACCAGGGCGAACGCCTTGACCTTCTGGAAGACCACATGCACGACCAACCATCTTCTGCGCTAAAGTGAAGCCTTTGCCAGAGTCGGCAGGTTGTACTGGAGTACGGAATAAAGAAGATGGCTCAAGACCTAAAGCTTCACGTGCTTTACCAGTTAAACCACGACCAATGATCAGGTTAATACGGCCACCGGCACGTACTTCGTCTAGAAGTACTGGAGTTTTCAGTTCAGATTCAGCAATTTGTTCGCCGTTTTTGAACGCAGTTACTTTTGCAGCAGCGTGATCGATTTTCAGTGTGATTTCATCACCCATGTTCATGTTAGAAACATCGATCTCAACTGGTAATGCACCCGCATCTTCCATGGTGTTGAAGAAAATCGGAGCAATTTTACCGCCTAAGCAGTAACCGCCGTCTTTTTTGTTTGGAATGTGTGGAAGTTCGTCACCGAAGAACCAAAGCACAGAGTTCGTTGCAGATTTACGAGAAGAACCTGTACCAACAACGTCACCAACGTAAGCAACCTGGTTGCCTTTCGCGATCAGTTCTTTAATTTGATTTAATGGACCAACTTCACCAGGAACTTCTGGGTTGATACCATCACGAACGTTTTTCAGCATTGCATTTGCGTGCAATGGAATGTCTGGCCGGCTCCACGCGTCTTGTGCAGGTGACAAGTCGTCAGTATTCGTTTCGCCTGTTACTTTGAAAACAGTCAGTTTGATTTCTTCTGGAACGTCTGGACGGCTAGTGAACCATTCAGCTTCAGCCCATGATTGAAGTACTGCTTTCGCATTGTCATTACCCGCTTTTGCTTTTTCAGCAACGTCGTGGAATGCATCAAATACAAGCAGGGTTTTCTTCAGAGCGTCAGCCGCTAAACCACCAAGTTCAGCATTTTCCAGAAGTTCAACTAAAGGCGCTACGTTATAACCACCAAGCATAGTACCTAGTAAGTAAACCGCACGTTCTTTAGAAACTAATGGAGAAGTCGCTTCGCCTTTTGCAACAGCAGACAGGAAAGCAGCTTTTACATAAGCAGCTTGGTCTACACCCGCTGGAACACGGTTTTCAAGCAAATCAACCAAGAAAGCTTCTTCACCAGCTGGCGGGTTTTTTAATAATTCAACTAATGCAGCGGTTTGAGCATCATCAAGTGGCTTCGGTGGGACTCCGAGTGCGGCACGTTCTTCAACGTGTTGGCGGTAAGCTTCTAGCACGGTGTTATTCCTCTTTTTTAAAAAATTACCTGTGAATTCCAGCTTGTTCAAAGCTTCACAAGTAATATGGACTGCAAAATTTTACTAAAATTCCAGTTAAAAGTTAATGCAAGGAAGGTGTTTCTTTGTGATGCTCATTATTTTATAACTAAATGATGTTCATATTGTTTATACAATAATCAAGCGGAGCACGTTTAGACCCGTCATTGCTGCTTTTAATCCACTTTAACCGAATTCTAAATAGAAAAAAGGCAACACTATGCTGCCTTTTCCGGGTTCCAATTACTATTCAACCTTAGTGTACCGTTGTACTGTTTAAATATTGCTGCAGATGTTCGCGACTGCCCTCAAATTTGACCTGAATTTCATCTTCATGCAGGGTACTATGCCCGGCACTGGCAAAGGAGATATTGACCTGATAACGCTTGCTGTCAGCATCAATAAGTTGTTGAAAATAGACTTTATCTCCAATACTGAGCACATAGTTGCTATTGCCAATAATGGTCACGCCCTGTTCATCTTCCAAGAGCAAATCTGCATGATGCAGATAACCAATCACGTCCATGATGTGCTCCTTTCTTCTGGCTATTGTTAAATCCATTATTCATTAAAAAGATAAGCTTTTCTATATTGGTGCTAAAGAAAAGTGTCACAATATATATTTATATTGCTTAGGCTATTTAGAAATAAGTAGAGGAAGGAAAATTAGGTTAAATATCCGCTTAAAAAAATAGATCATCGCAGCGAATTTTGATTATTGTTATCTATATGCAGAAATAGTGAGCACAAAAAAATGCCAGATTACAAATATGTCATCTGGCATTTTGGGTTCATGACTTAAAAACGTCGATAATCCGGCATTTCGTCATACGGCGTAGCCAGACATTTTTCTGTATATTGCGCTTTAATTTTCTCACGCGCGGCATCTACATCACTCTTTACTTCCTGCTCAGGCATGGCATAGACCGTTTCAATAATCTCAAAAATAAATTTGCGTGTGGTTTCATCTTCTACTTTGTCCGCATGAGCCAGTGCCTGATCTTTTTCAATGGCATTTTGACGATCCAGCATGATGGTTCGTGCTGCATTACCAACACTGGTACAGTAACCTTTCCACTGCTCTTCCGGGGTTAAGGGCTTTTTCTCTGCACAGCCGGCCAATGCAATTACGGCAGCCAAAGCGAATAGTTTGTTCATGCATACTCTCCTATTTCCGCTATGATAATCAAAGTTATCGTGAATGAGAAATCGGCCAGAAAAAATGCGCCCGTGTTGAGCGCATTTTCAAGTTAAAATCACACGGTTTAGAAACGCCAGTTATAGAAAATATCCACGGCACGTTCCAGCGACTGGCTGGCTTCCAGATACAAACGTTTGTTCATCTGATAACGCAAAGTCAGCTTGTTCACCGGGGTAAACACGCCCACGCCATAACGGATAAACAGATCCGGAGTGATATAACCGGTCAGGCTGACCTGGGTATCATCACCTGTACCTTGAGCATCTAAGGCCAACCCACTTAAACCAAAGGTACGCCCAATCTGGTTGGTCAGGGCTCGCGTGCCGCCTAAACCAAGACTGATACCTGCCGCCGCAATGGTATTGTTGACATCGGAGCGGAAGCTGTCGGTCTGGCTTAAACCGCTGGCACCTTCGTTAATCCGACCGGTAATCAGGGCATTCAGCGCTTCCTGCTCGGACAGGCCGGCATCGTTATAGACCTGAATATTCGGACCCGAAGCGGTTCCAGTTACCCGCACCCCGACCACGCTGCCCTGTACGCTCTTGTTGGCATCAATATCTAGACTCGGATTGGCTAATGGTCCATTAAAACGGGCGATGGCACGGTTTAAATCCAGACTTTGGCCATAGGCTTCAATCTTGACGCGCTGGCTAACCCCAATTGCACCATTGGCGCGCATGGCGGTTTCCAGACCACGCTGACTCAGATACAGACGGCCCACCAGTGGAATACGGCTGTCAAAGCCCTGGAAGATGACCTGATCACCCAGATTCAGTTCCAGATCGGCACGAATATCCCAAGGACGTGCAGAGCGTAATACGGCCAGCTGGTCTTGCCCTTCATGCACCACACGCACATCTGAAGACAGGTTCACCACCGGATCAGAAGC
Organism: Acinetobacter sp. YH12112; assembly: GCF_013418945.1. NCBI lineage: Bacteria > Pseudomonadati > Pseudomonadota > Gammaproteobacteria > Moraxellales > Moraxellaceae > Acinetobacter > Acinetobacter sp. YH12112. The sequence goes on from NZ_VPBA01000018.1 coordinate 8,355, forward strand.
CTCAGGCATGGAAATTAACGCACGCGGCACATCGACCTTGCCATTTAAGCTTAAACGTTTCTGGGTCGGGAAAACCTCCATGGATAAATCCGGCGTCACAATGGCAGTAATTAGCGGTGCCTGACGCACCAGCAGATTATCCCCTTTTAAGTTCAGCTGAATTTTTGGTACACCTTTCCAGTCAACATGACCGGTTAAATGCCCCACACCCTGACCGCTGTTAAATGCGCCATTAATTGTGGCCGAATCCTGTCGAATCGAGGAGTACAGCTGCACATTGGTCAGGTTCACCGGCAGGGAAATCATGCTGATGGCACCATCTTTCAGACGCATTTCACCGGTCAGTAATGGCTGGGTTAACGTACCACCGACCTTACCGGCAAAGGACAATACCCCGGCCATAGAACGCACATCGGCAATAAACGGCTTAAAGACTTTTAACTGCACTTCATTAAAGGCAATTTCACCGCGCATCGGCTTACGCTCGGTATATGGATCAATAATAACATTGGCATAACCGGCACCAATTTCCGGGGTTTTCACATCCAGTCGAATTTGCAGACCTTCGGCAATACTTTTAGCCACTACAGCGACCTGATCATAGCTTAAGGTCGAACCCAACTCTTGCGGGTCATCACCTGCCAGACCAATGACCCCATTGCGGGTTACCAGACGTGCATCAATTTTTGGACGCTGACCTTGTGCCCAGGACGCTTTGGCATGTCCATTGACTTTACCGGTAATCGCCAGACCTTCCGGCATAAAGGCGGCAAAATCATTCAGGTCGACATTGCGCGTTACAAAGGACAGATTGCCACGGTTTTTATTGACCCGAATAGGCTGGTCAAAACACAACTGGCTTTGCTGGCTCATCCAGCAATGCGCACCCACAAACAGATCGCTGGTTTTGGTCTGGAAGATGACCGAAGCATTCTGACGCTGTACCAGACGGGTTCTTAAGGAGTCAAAATCACCCTTCTGGATTTGACCTAACCAGTTATTTTCGGCATTAAAACCGCCGGCTAGCTGTACATAGAAGCTACTTAAACGGTTTTCTGCTTTCACTTTCAGCAAATGCGCCTGACGGGTACCGGCCAGTGAAATCTCGCCTTTTTGAATTTCACGGTTGCCGCTACGTAAATTTTCCAGACTGGCTGTGAGCAAGGTTGGAGTATTTTCCGAGGTCGGCAATTCACCGCGTAAACGCATTTTGCGCACGCTAAACAGGTTATTTAAACCAAAATCATCGACCACCAGATTGGCGGTGGCCTGCAAACGTGGTTGCGACTGCACATTTAAATAGCCATAAGCACGGCCACGCAAACCGGCATACAGTTCATACAGTGCTGGTGCATTCAGTTTGATTCTGAGGTTTTGTGCATTACCAGTAGCCTGAATCTGGTTCTTGGCATAGGCCAGATATAAATTATTGGCCTCAAACTGCTGTGGCAGGAAACCTTGCTGATTGGCATCCATTAACAGGGCCAGATTACCAGTACCACGCACCGGTTTATTGTTGATCATGCCGGCCAGATTAAGCTTTTCAATGTTGATGCGTTTAAGCTGATCTGACCAAACCCCTTGGGTACGTACATTGCCTGACAGCTCGCCGCGCACACTCGAGACAAAATAATGCGGCTTAAAGCGGATTAAAGAGGCGTTCAGGTTCCAGCCAATGCCATTTTTCAGGTTCAGCATACCATTGGCCAGAATCTGCCCGGCCACACCATCATGACGCAGGTCTGAAATCTTGATCAGCTCTGGTGTACCGGACAGTTTTAGCTTTAAACTGCCCTGACTGGCTTGCAGCAGACTGCTGTTGAGTGCGCCATCATAATTGACCGCAAAGCTCTTGAAGCCGCCACCCGCACGCTCATCATGAAACAGCAAGGCCACGGTACTGTTCCCGGTCAGATGCACCGTTTCATCCTGCTCGGCCAGACGACCGCGTAAATCAATATTGTTTAAATGAATAATCTGCTGGTTTGGACGGGCAAAACCATTGGCCTGCAAACGGCCATTCAGCAGATTGACCGGAGCAGCATCAGCAATAATTTGCGGATTAAAATTGTCCGCGTTTAACGTAGCATTCCACTTTAGCTGGCGCTTGTCGGTTGGCAGTTCAATCAGCGCACGTCCCGTTACGGTGCTGGCGCCGGCGTTATAGCTAAAGCTAGGTACATCCAGATTATTGTTCTTCAGATTCAGCTCGGCCTTGTACATACCCGCCGGTAAAGCGCCCTGCTCATGCTGTGCCACCTGGGTTGCGACAAAAATCTTTTGCTGGCCTTCGACCAGGGCCATCTGCACATCACCCGATTCACTGGATAACCAGCCAATATAAGGCATCGCGCGGTCAATATTGTTCCAGCGCACATCCAATACCATGGGGTTTGGCTGGCGGTTTTTTGGCGCATTCTGATCCAGTTTCAGGTTCCAGGTTTCATAGCGGTCAAAATCGGCCTGCGCCGTCAGATGGGTTCCATTTTCTAAATGGCCTTTAGAGGCAACTTGAGCATCCAGACTTGGCGGCAGAAAATCCTGCACCACTTGCGGAATCAGCGGGTCTTTCGGATTAATCTTGTCCAGGCGACCGGTGAGGTCCCAGCTGACGCGCTCGTTCCAGCCGACCACACCAGCCACATTCACGGCGCCCTGCATCAGCTGGCCATTTAAGTTGCTGATGTTCAGCTGATTGACCAGATCGGTGTGCATGAGCGCGGTATATTGTCCTTTTGGAATATCTTTACCCGTCAGATCGGTAGCGACATCTAAATCCAGACGTTTAATATCACCCTTAAACTTGACTGTGCCGTCTTCTGTATACAGCTCCCAATCTTGTAACAGCGGCCAATGGTATTGATTGAACTGCAGCTCGCCAAACATGGGCACATTTTTACGCATCGGATGCAGCACCACCCAACCGGTGAGCAAATCGGGCGTATAGGTCGCCACCCCGGCCTGAACGGTATCTAAAGACCCTTTGGCGACGACTTTAATATCATGAATATTCAGGCTGTTGTTTAACGAAGGTAAATTCACATCGCCAATGGCATTCAGCGGATATTTGCCATAAAAATCCATATCGCCGCTGGCATTTTTGACCGAGAGATAATCCATACGCATACTGGAATTTTCAAATTCCAGTTTGGTGCCTGACCACAGCGCATCGTTCAGGATTACATCATAAAAATTGACTTTACTACCGCCTGAAGTCTGAATCAGCAAACGGTCCAGATCGGCATGATCAAGCCGGAGTACAAAAGGCAGGCGGATTTCATTAAACTTGAATGGTCCATCACTTGGTGGCCCTTTGGTGGTAATTTGCAGATTTCGCACATCGGCATGGGTAAAATGGATTTCCTTATTCAGCACGGCGCGCCAGCCCAGCATGACATCAGCGCGGTCAATTTTGACATCCACCGATTTCAGCGTAACCAGAATATTGCGCAGAATAATACCGCGTAATAAGTTCCCGCCTTCATATTCATACTGAATGATCTGCTGACGTTCCAGCACCCGGTCAAGCAGGAATTTACTGCCACGGTCGGTCGAGAACATGATTGCCAAAGCCGATACCAGCAACACCACCATAAACAGCAGTGACAACAAGGCACTTCTGACTATTCTGCGCTTTTTGGGTACAGGCGCGGGTGTATTTGGTTGCTGTTCAACTTCAGCCATAGTTCTCTCTAAATCTTAATTTTATAATTGCGAGCCAATAAAGAAATGCAGACGAATTGGATGATTCTCATCCGAAATACCCGAGGCGACATCAACCCGAATCGGGCCAATCGGTGATGCCCAGCGTACCCCTAAACCGACACTGTATTCGGTCGGATTGCTAAAATCAGCATCATAGGCATTACCAAAATCGCTAAAAATTGCGGCACGCCAGCCTTCCCTGAACTGATAGTTATATTCCAGCGAGCCCACCCCAAGTGCTTGTCCACCAATTTTAAAGCCATCAATTTGTGGAGACAGGCTCTTAAAGTCAAAACCGCGAATGGTCTGATCCCCACCAGCAAAGTAACGCAGATTATAAGGCACTTTGCTAAAATCTTCGGTCACGATATAACCCAAATCGGCACGACCGACAAACTGATGATCGTTATTTTCACCCAGAGAATAAATAAAACGCCAGCCGGCATTTAAGATTGCCATATCGGCATCGGACAACAGGCTTTCACTGCCGAGTTCAACTTTATAAATCTGCTTGAAACCACGGGTCGGATTGACACGCGGGCTGCTGTCGGTGCGCGACAGTTCATAACCGAACAGTAAAGACTGCTGTTCGGTGGAACCATTACCAATAAAGGCATCAGGAATCTTGTCAATATCGACCACACCGTTCTGGGTTAAACGGTCCAGACGGTAACGCAGACCATAAGCATGTTGCCAGCTGCCACGCGGATTTTTAATAATCCGGTCGGCGCCGGCCACTGCCGATTCAATTAACAGGTCATTGCCGGCAGATACATCGCTACGCTCTTCACGTTCATAACCGGCCACCAAAGTAATATAGTCATTCAGTGGATGATTATAGGGAATGCTATAGCGGCCATCTAAAGACTGGCGGATTTCAGATAGTTCCAGGTTGGCATCGAAGGAGTGACCACGACGGTTAACAATGGCCCGGCGATACTGACCACGTACACGCATTCCGGTATCTGTGCCATAACCGGCACCGACTTCTGCACTGTTCAGCTTGTCGGCGTTCAAGGTCACAATCACCGGAATTTTCTTCTCCAGACGTGCCTGTTCTTTTAGCCGCTCTTCTTCTGATTGTTGAGTTTCCTGTTCGACCCGTAGCTGACGGATGTTTTCATTCTGCTCGGCTTCCTGAGTGCCGGCAAACTGGTCTTCATCCACCACTGACTGGGTCACTTCTTCAGTCGAGCTTAAATCTTTCTGGTCCTGAACCGGCTGGAAATCTTCAGCGGAAAGTTTGCGCTGATCAACCAGGGCCTGAATATCCGGTGGCAACTCTGTTGGGCGTTCCAGTGGATCGGGACGCATGGTATCGACCAGCGTATAGTTAAAATAACGCGAGTTGGTCAGGTTATTGGCCAGACCGTTGACCCGCCAGAAGGTGTAATCGGCGCCATCTTCCCACGGCACCATGCTTTCCAGAATATCCATATCCAGAGGAAATTCCTTGCTCGGATCACTCATCCGGAACTGGGCTGGCCCCAGCGTATAACGCTCGCCGGTTTCATAGCGCAGATTAATATCGGCAGTATTTTGCGGCTGCGCTACTTTCACATCATGCAGGCGCCAATAGCCATCAAAGAAACCGTTATTGGAGGCAGCATCATTAATCCGGGTTTTGGTCTCTTCATACAGACCGTGGTGGAATACATCGCCCACATCCTGATCGGGCAGGACGCGAATTACCTGGAACTGTGCCAGATTTTCACCGGGGCCGCTAAATTCAATATTCTGTTCCTGCACACGCACCGGTGTATTTGGCGTGACCAGAACCCGCACCCGGCTGTCATTCAGCTTTTCAAACTTGAATTCGGCATGATAAAAGCCGACGGCCTGTGCCGCCTGATTGGATAAAGAACGCAGCTGCGGTAAAGCCGAGGGAAAATCGGCAAAAGATTCCTGGGTAAAACTGGACAGTTTGCCGCGCACATTGGCACGCAGATTTTCCAGTGCCGTAGCATAGGCCTCTGCGGAAACTTCACCGCTATTTTCGGCGCCGGTAATGACTACATCGGCACTAATCCGGGGCACCCGTGCAGTATTCAACTCACGCGGTGGACGTACCTTATACAGCAAGCGCCGAAAAAAGCCCGGTTTATCGGCATCGGCCACTTCTGTATTCAGACCCAATTCAGTCAGGGTTCGGCCGGAGGTATTGGCTTCCACCACAATCTGGCTGTCGGCGCGAATACTGTCCATGAGCTGATCGACATTGACCGGAGACTGGTTAATTTCGGCCAGTTCCTGCTGGGTGGCATCATTAATCAGTACTTCGGTATTCTGCTCGGCGCGATACTGGCGTGCTTCCTGTTTGGCCTGTTCAGCGATCTGGAAAATTTCTGCAGCCATATTGGCATCGACCGGCATTACCGGCAAATCATCCAGATTTTCCAGTTCAATTGGCTGAAAAGCGGCTATCGGTTCATTGCTATTTTTCTGCTGTTGCAACATCTCCAGGCTGTCCGGCTCAGTGCTGGGCGCCTGAAAATTTTCAATTTTTTCTAATTCTTCAGGGGTATCTTTACCTTGGCTGAGCGCCAGATCGCGAATTTCCTGTTTCATGTCGGCCGATGCGACCGGATCGCTCGCCGGTTCCGCCACTGCGGGAGGATTTTGACTAAAGCCCTGCTGTGCGACTAAACTTAAAAAGATGCTCAGACAAAGTTGTCTGGAATGCCTCCACTGAATTATGGCATGCATACTGTTAGACAGCGCAGACTTTTTAAAAGTTCGGTTCACAAGCATAGAAAACTCTAAATTTAATCTTTTTAATGGAAAAATCCGCAATGAAATGTTCGCTAACAGACTCTAATTTATTGGATTTTTTCAACAGTGAAAACACTGCAAAATATCATACATGATTTTCGGGCAATTATATCAATTGGTCACATTTCTTAATAAAACTAATGAAGTCCACTTCTTATGGAAAAAAATGAAAATTTGCTAGCCACACGACGCTTCTTGCCCATGTTCTGTACCCAGTTTCTGGGCGCGCTGAATGACAACGTGTTTAAGCAGGCTTTGCTGCTGGTGATTACCTATGGCTGGATCAGTCAGCAATCTGGCAGTATCAGCACCCTGAATAATCTGGCAGCACTGCTGTTCATTTTGCCCTATTTTATTTTCTCGGCCACAGCCGGACAAATTGCCGATAAATATGAACGCTCGCAGCTGGTGCGTTATTTAAAACTGCTGGAAATTGCGGTGATGTTACTGGCCACGGTCGGCTTCCTGATTGGCAACTTATGGTTGCTGATGTTTGCCCTGTTTTTAATGGGTACCCAATCGACCTTTTTTGGTCCCATCAAATATGCGATTTTGCCAGAAATCCTGAAACCGAATGAGTTGATGTCGGGAAATGCGCTGTTCCAGTCCGGCACCTCAATTGCCATTCTGGTCGGGATGATTCTAGGCGGCGCGGTGATTTCCCTCTCCGCTGGTAATTTACTCTGGATCAGCCTGACCGTGCTGGCTATTGCCGTGGTCGGTTATCTTGCCAGCCGTTTTATTTTAAAACAGCCGATTGCTGCACCGCAGTTACAGGTGGACTGGAACTTTTTCCGTACCAGTATTCAAACCTTAAAATATGCCAAAAACCTGCCGCTGATTTTTCTGATTTTACTCGGTAATTCCTGGTACTGGTTTTACGGCGCGACGTATCTGACCCAAATTCCGCAGCTGACCCAGCAAAATCTGCATGCTTCTGAAAATGTGGTCAGCTTATTGCTAACTTTCTTCTCGGTCGGGATTGGTGTCGGCTCATTACTCTGTCGTAAAATTGGCGGTACCGAGGTAAATATCAAGATGGTGCCGATTGGTGCAGTCGGTTTAACCGTATTTGCATTTTATCTGGCCGCCGCCCTGGCCTTTGTACCACCACAAACTGGCGAACTGCTGGGCTTAAGTGAAGTCTTTCAGCAAGGCTGGAGTTATTATCATGTGATGCTAGCCGTGACCTTGCTCGGTATTAGCGGTGGTTTTTATATTGTGCCCCTATATGCCATGATGCAGGCCTATTCACCGCGCTCGCATCGTGCCCGGGTGGTGGCAGCCAATAACATTTTAAATGCGATTTTTATGGTTTCTTCAGCCATCTTCTCGATTATTATTTTAAGCGTGCTGCAAATTGACCTTAAAATTCTGTTTTGCATTACTGCTGTTTTAAGCGCCATATTCACCATCTGGCTCTTGTTTAAACTCAAGTCTATGCTTGATACTGCAGCAGACCCTCTGGAGGATTAAATTCATGCGTCATTACACCGGTCTCGACAAGTTTATTCATTCATTTGATCAGGCCTTACGCAGCCTGGTTCCGGGCGTCACCTCGGCTCAGCGCGATAATCCTGGGCAAAATACTCCAACTCAATTAGCAGTGAGTGAAGCGCGTCATGTGGCGGGATTAATGCGGGTCAATCATAGTGGTGAAGTTTGTGCGCAGGCGCTGTATCATGGTCAGGCACTGACAGCGAAGCTCCCGAATGTACGCCGCGAAATGGAACAGGCCGCCATTGAAGAACAGGATCATTTGGCCTGGTGTGAAGACCGTTTAAAAGAACTGGATAGCCATACCAGCCTGCTCAATCCGGTCTGGTACGGACTATCTTTTGGCATGGGCGCTATTGCCGGAATTGCCGGAGACAAATATAGCTTAGGTTTTGTCGCTGAAACTGAGCGTCAGGTCAGCCTGCATTTAGAAGATCATATTCGTCAATTGCCAGCACATGATGAACGCTCGCGCAAAATTCTGGAACAAATGAACGAGGATGAGCTGCATCATCGTGATACGGCGCTAAATGCAGGCGGGGTTGATCTCCCTGCGCCTGTACGTATTGCTATGACCGGTATTTCAAAACTGATGACCAAGACTAGTTATTATATTTAAGCGTTTTATCTTCATCATGTTTGATGAAAGATTCCAAAAACAGCCTGCATCCTCGTAGGCTATTTTATCATGCGTGTGCAAGCTTAAGTAAAATCAACACGACCAATTTATCTACTTAATTTAAAAAGCCCGGTATAAAACCGGGCTTGCTGATGAGTCATGTCATCTTCACGCTGAACATTGAATCACAGGAAATGGATGGGGCTGGTGGGCAAATGCCGCATTGTGCCACAGCTCAAACATCGGGATTTTTACATCCAGCGCCAGCGGTAATTTCTTTGGATTAAATTGCATTTGCTCTAGGCTTGTCCCCCAAGCAATTAAATCCACATCTAAACTGATTTGATGTGAAGGTCGTACCCGCCCGGAATCTGCTTCTAACTGTTTTAGCAAGGCCAGAATCTGCTCGACACTGTGTTCACTCTTGAGCAGACAGGCGGCATTCCAGTAATCCGCACCAATCCCATCCCGGCACGGAATCAGATAAATCGAGGAACACTGCAAACGCCCCAAACGCGACAGCGCAGCAAATGCCTGTTGAAAATGCTGTTCAGGATGAGAATTACTCGCCAGTGCTAGGGCGAAAATCGTTTCGGTGGCGTTCAAGACGAATTCCTACAGATTGGGCTTGCGGGATAATGGCAGGCTTGCGGATGCTAATCATAATCGATTCAACTGTAGGATAGTGAGCAAAAAGTGCATCCAGCACCAGCTTTGCTGCATGTTCAATCAATTTTGGCTGAGCGGCCTGAATCACTTGCGCAGAAATTTCGCAAATTTCGGCATAGTTCAGGGTATCTTCCAGTTCATCAGAACAGGCAGCCTGCTCCAGACTGCACTGAATGCTTAAGTCCAGCAGCAAAGGCTGGATAATCTGACGCTCCCAGTTAAAACAGCCCACCACTGTTTCGACCTTTAAGCCTTCAATAATAATTGCGTCCATCGGATTACTCGGGCGTGTATAACGTGAATCATCACCTGCTTGCTACATCAGCATCACGTGTGTCGCTTTGCGATGTAGCAGCAGCTTGCTTGTTATATAAAAGCTGGGCGATGTCTATAAATTAATGTTTGAGCAGCAGATTTGGGTCCATACTTTGTACCATCTGCAAGCGCTGGTCGGCATAAATGTCGGTATACGGCGCCAGGATACGCATGAAACGGTCAAAGTACAGCATTTGCTTGAACAGCAGCGCGAAATCACGCGGGAAACGGATGCCATGACGTTCACCAACCGCCACCATATCCATCATGATGTCATTTAAATCGGCCGGATTTGAACTGAGGATTTCCTGTGGATCGGCCAGCAGTACACCACTAAACAGACGTTCCAAATCTTGCGCCAGCACTTGGGTGTTAATCTGGGTATCGGTCATGCCCATTTTCAGCATGTTTTCCGCCATCAGCGTGTAGTCGGTATTCTGCAAGGCATCCATAAAGGCGATACAGGCCGTCCAGACTTCAGGCTTCAGCTGCCCGACAATACCAAAATCAATAAAACCGACGCGGCCATCTTCCAGCAGCATCAGGTTGCCAGCATGCAGGTCGGCATGGAAACTGTTACACATCATCAGGCTGCCAAACCAGGTATTCATGGCGGTAATTAACACCTGCGACGGGTCTTTGGCATACTGTTTTACCACTTCAAAATCGGTTAAAGGCACCCCGAAAAGACGCTGCATGGTCAACACCCGGCGAGTGGAATACTGATGATAAACCTTCGGCGCTGTTGCAGCCTGATTCTGGGTCAGGTTCAGATAATTGACAAAATCATCCAGGTTTTTGGCTTCTTCAATAAAGTCGACTTCGCGCACCATACGGACTTTAATTTCTTCGACAATATCGGCCAGAGAGGCGAATTTTACTTTTGGTACGGCTTTTTCCAGCAGCTTGGTGGCCCAGTGCAGCACATTCAGGTCAGTATATAAAATGGTTTCCACACCCGGTTTCTGGACTTTAATCACCACATCTTCGCCCGAGACCAGCTTGGCAGCATGCACCTGGGCAATGGAAGCCGAAGCCAGCGGGGTTTCATCAATCGAGGCAAAAATTTCGCCTAAATCACGCCCGGCGAATTCTGAAGCCAGCACCTGCTGTACATAGCTAAACGGCAATGATGGAGTTTGATCTAAACAGCCCTGAAACTCTTCCACATACTCACGTGGAAACAAAGACGGCGTGCTGGCAATAAACTGTCCCAGCTTGATATAGGTTGAACCGAGCGATTCAAAGGTTTCACGCATCAGTTTGGCATTGCTGGGTTTTTCAGTCGCATATTTCAGGCCGGCTTTGGCCGCCACGACCGCCGTTTCGCCCATACGCGCCACGGAACGAAGGCCATCTAACCAGATATTGTTTTTCATAATGTCTTCGATGAAATTAAATTTGAGTCAGTGTAGCAAAAAATTGATGTCAGATAGATTTATCTTGCCTGACAGCATGGGCAATTTCGGTCTTTTTCAAACGCCAGCAGGCGCTGTTTTAAACTCAGCCCATCCCAGAGCAGCAGCTTCTGTTTTAACGCAGCAATTCCCAGACCTAAATAGATCAAGGTATGATGCGCCTGTAAACTGGCCATCACATTCGGAGTCGTGGCCAGCACACCAGAATCGGCGCAGCGCAGGCTTTCATTGGCCTGATCTTCTTTTGGAAACAGGCATTCATAGCAGGCCGAATCACCTTCTACCATAAACAACTGGCCCTGAAAACCAATGGCCGAGGCACTAATCAGCGCCACCTGATGCTGCACACAAACACGGTTGACCAGATAGCGGGTACTGAAATTATCGCAGCCATCTAAAACCAGATCCTGCTGGGCAATCAGTCCGATAGCATTGCTGTCATCCAGTTTGGCTGTGATGGCCTGTACCTGAATATGCGGATTAATCTTTTGCAGACGCTTGGCCAGAATGTCGGCCTTATAGAAGCCTAAATCTTCTGCGCTATAGGCAATTTGACGTTGCAGGTTACTGATTTCAATCGTATCTGCATCAATGAGGGTGATTTTTCCGACCCCGGCGCGCGCCAACAGTTCAGCACTGCTACAGCCGATACCACCACAGCCGACAATCAGCACATTGGCCAGTTTTAATTTTTCCTGCGCTTCGATGTCCCAGCCATCCAGCAAAATCTGGCGACTATATAAATGCATTTCTGCATCGCTCAGTTCCTGCCAGTTATCCTCAAGTGTCACCATTTATCTTCCTGTTTTTTGCTGGCTATAGTGTAATTCGATTGATTTTTTTTAACAGCCTTACCCACCGTTTTTTTGGTTTTCGCCGCCCTTCGTTTTATATATGACCTCTTGGTCTGGATGATATGTAAACAACTGTCTTGCCTGATGCGCTTTTGTTGAGCGCAGATATTGTTTTACCCTGAATCTGTATGAGTTAGGTGAGACCGCTACGCGAAGCACAAAAATCGTTTTACTCTGCTTGTGAATGAGTTCTTTTGCGTAAAAGCGCATTTACTGACATCAGGAGCAAAGCACATGAACGATCAACATAACCGCGACAAATTATGGGAACTGATTAAAGATGTACGCTTCACCATGATCAGTCACCACACCGAAACCCAAGAAATTCATGCACAGCCAATGACCATGCTCAATTCTGAAAAGCTGCATGAACGTCAGAATTTGTATTTTATTTTGCGTGACAGCAATGATCTGGTTACAGCTGTGACCAGCGGCCGTAACCAGATTGGTCTGGCGTTCTCCAAACCCTCAGACGGGATTTATGTGTCGATGAGTGCACATGCACAAATCAGTACAGATCGTGCCCTGATTGATCAGCTCTGGAATCCATGGGCGGAAAACTGGTTTAACGGCAAGGATGATCCTTCGGTGCGTGTTCTGGTGGCAGAAGCGATTAGTGCCGAATACTGGAATGTCACCGACAATAAAGTCACCCAGTTATTTAAAGTACTGAAAGGCAATCTGACCGGTAAAACTGGTGAACCCAATTCTGAACACCAGAAAATGGATTTATAACAGCCACATATACGCCTTGAAATAGCCATAAAAAAAGTCACGCTTTGACCTGTATTTTGCAGATTCTTGCGTGACTTTTTATAGATAAAAATAAAACTGATAAAAATCAATATCAAGAAACCAAATGTAATGACATACAAATTACATAAATTAAATAATTTTAATTGTCTTCTATCTCCTCTTAACTGACTTTTTCCAACAGTATCTGTTTATCAATTTCCTGCTGCTTAAGGATATTGCGTTGAATCTTGCCGCTGGAGGTTTTGGGTAAAGCCTCGACAAATTCAATCTCTTTCGGATAAGCATGTTTGGATAAACGTGAACGCACATAATGCTGTAGTTTTTGTTCCAGTGCCGGACTTGCAGCAAATTGTGCTTTTAGCACCACAAAGGCTTTAACGATTTCAGTACGCGCCGGGTCCGGTTTACCCACCACGGCTGATTCCAGCACTTCCTCACATTCCAGCAAGGTGCTTTCGACATCAAACGGTCCGACCCGATAGCCCGAAGTTGTAATGACATCGTCTGCACGCCCAATAAAATCAATTCCGCCCAGCTCATTTAAACGCACCGTATCACCGGTTAAATAGTACTGGCCCACAAAGGATTTACGGTTATGTCCGGCATAGCCTTTAAACCACATTAATGGAGATTGTGATTCATCCAGCGCCAGCGTGCCAATTTCACCCGCGGCAACTTCCTGATGCTGTGCATTTAATACCGCAAAACGATGTCCCGGAATGGCATAACCGGCCGAGCCCACTTTTTTGTGATGTTCCAGCGCATGATGATTGGCAATCACCATGCCCAGTTCAGTTTGTCCGTACTGATCGTAAACATTGACCTCGAGATCCTGTTTAAACCAGTGAATAACTTCTGGGGTTAGTGGCTCACCGGCACTGCTGACAACGCGCAAGGTTTTAGGTACACCGGCAAATTTTTCTTTAAAGCCAAAGAACATACGAAAGGCTGTTGGCGAACCGGCCAAATTGCTGACCTGATATTTTTGAATGACTTCCAGTGCATGATCGACACTAAATGGTCGTTCATCCATGATAATACTATGCCCCAGACTGAGCGGCCCGGTAATGCCATAATACAGCCCATAAGCCCAGCCCGGATCGGCCAGATTCCAGAACGAATCTTCAGCACGTAAATCCACCGCATGCTGCATATAACCTTTAAAGGCCAGCAAGGCTTTTAAAGGCACCGGTACCGATTTTGCCAGACCCGTAGTACCGGAAGTAAACATCATCAGGAAGTCATCATCAAAGCTGCGCAGTACCGGCTCAAAACTGGCAGAATGCTGATTCAGCTGCTGCCAGAAATCGGCATCACTTGTTCCAGCGGCTTCGGCACCGACGGTTAATATACCAATCTGTTGCAACGAACTGAGTTTGGCGCGCTGCTCGGTATGGGTCACAATAAAGCGGGTATTGGCAGCCTCCAGCCGGTGTTCAATCGCTTTCGATTCAAAGGCCGTAAATAGCGGCTGATAGACCGCGCCCATCCGCCAGGTGGCCAATACGGTAATCAGTAATTCCGGAGTACGTGGCAGCAGACCGGCAATACAGTCGCCTGCTTTTAAACCCATGGCCTGAAAATAATTGGCCAGCTTGCCCGAAGCCTCAGCCAGCTGATCAAAGCTCCAACGGGCTGATTCACCCTGCTTACCTTCCCAGATCAAAGCGGTGTGCTGCTGTCCGCAATATCGACCACAGCATTCGGTATAGGCATTCAGCGCCTGTGCCGTTCCCTGTAACTGGGTAGCAATCAGTTGTTCCAAATTAAAATCTTGATAGGCGTCTTGCAACGTTTTCATGGGGGCAACCTCTTATCCTTCGGGGCGATTGATCTGCAAAAACATCCGTATTGCAGGACGTGTTCCTTGTTGTTTTCATGCCATCGGGCTGATGGTCTGCAGTCCATCCGACTGCAGGGTTATTTCTTATACTGCTGTTTTTAGGTTGTGCCCATGCAAAGTGGTCTTCACATGGGAGATGGGTTAGATGATGAATAACATCTTATGCTTCAGTTCAGCATAAGGACGGCGCGACTGCAATTTCCATTGGCCTCAATCGTGATGCCGTGTTTGAACATATTGCTGTATCAACGCCGGTTTAAGGCTGGGTCACAGCCCGGGCAATCACCAAACGCTGAATATCCGAAGCACCTTCATAAATCTGGCTAACCCGGACATCGCGGTAAATCCGTTCCACCGGAAAGTCGGACACATAACCATAACCGCCATGAATCTGGATAGCATCGGAGCAGACGCGTTCTGCCATGGTCGAGGCAAACAGTTTGGCCATTGAGGCTTCTTTTAAACATGGCAAACCGGAATCTTTTAAGCTGGCTGCATGCAAGATCAGTTGACGCGCCGCTTCAATTTGCGTGGCCATATCGGCCAGACGGAAAGCCACGGCCTGATGTTGCACGATCTCGACCCCAAAGGCTTTACGTTCATTGGCATATTCCACAGCGGCATCTAGAGCGGCACGCGCCATCCCTACCGATTGTGCGGCAATTCCGATCCGGCCTGACTCCAGATTGGACAAGGCAATTTTATAGCCTTCGCCTTCCTGACCCAGCAGATGATCAGCCGGAATACGGCATTGATCCAGTACAATGGTGGCCGTATCGGAACAATGCTGCCCCATTTTGTCTTCTAAGCGCGACACGATATATCCGGGGTTCTCGGTCGGGACCAAAAAGCAGGAAATGCCTTTTTTGCCGGCAGATTTATCGGTCACGGCAAAGACTAAAGCCAGCTGGGCGTGTTTACCGGTGGTAATAAACTGCTTGGTGCCATTTAATATCCAGCTGTCACCATCACGTTCAGCCTTACATTCGATGGCACTGGCATCGGAACCGACTTGCGGTTCGGTCAGGCAAAAACAGCCTAACCATTCACCGGTCGCCAGTTTGGTCAGATAATGCTGTTTTTGCGCTTCAGTGCCATAGCGCTGGATGATGCCGCACGGCAAGGAGTTTTGCACACTCACAATCGTCGAAATCGCACCATCTCCTGCGGCAATTTCCTCTAAAGCCAGCACCAGCGAAATATAGTCCAGACCGGCACCGCCCCACTGTTCCGATACGGTCATGCCCAGTGCACCTAAAGCGCCCAGCTCTTTCAGTTCCTGTGCCGGAAACTGTGCGGTTTTATCGCGTTCGGCCGCGGTCGGTTTCAATTTCTCCTGCGCATAGCTACGCATCATGTCCTGAACCATTTTTTGTTGTTCATTTAAAATCATTGCTTTCTCGTTCTCATTACGTTGGATTCGGCTGAAGTACGCTGGCTGATCTAAAAACTTGGGGGATGGTCTAGCTGCAGCATCAGCACGACAACCAGACCAGATGGGTTTATCTTATTTTTATTTACTTAGGCTATTTATTTAACCCAGCAAAGGGCTGCTTTTTTAAGCATTGTACTTATTTAGGCTGCATCCGGATCGCACCATCCAGACGAATCACCTCACCATTCAAATAGCCATTTTCAAAAATCTGTCCTACCAACTGGGCAAATTCATGTGGCTTAGCCAGACGCGGTGGATATGGCACCATCTGTCCTAAGGCATCCTGCACATGCTGTGGAAAGGCTTTCAGCATTGGTGTTTCCATAATCCCCGGTGCAATGGTCATCACGCGGATCGATTCACGGGCCAGTTCACGCGCTAGCGGCAAGGTCATCGCCACAATCGCACCTTTGGACGCAGAATAGGCCGCCTGACCAATCTGTCCTTCATACGCCGCCACTGAAGCGGTATTGACAATTACACCGCGCTCTTCTTCACCAGCTTGCAGTTGATATTTGGCCATCAGCTGCGCAGCAAAACGAATCATGTTAAAGCTGCCACTGACATTAATGTCCAGCACTTTCTGGAACATGCTTAAGCTATGTAAGCCTTCTTTGCCCAGCACTTTGGCTGAAGGTGCGATGCCGGCACAGTTGACCAGACCATTTAACTGGCCATAGTGCTGCTCAATCTCGGCAAAGAATTGCTCTACCGCGGCTTCATCGGTCACATCCAGCGCCTTAAACTGGGCTTTTTCACCCAATTGCTGTGCCATTTGCGTACCCAGCTCCTGATTCATATCGACCAGAATGACATTGGCCCCCTGCTCCACCAGATACTGTGCAGTAGCAGCGCCCAAACCAGATGCACCACCGGTAACCACACATACTTTTCCTTGAATCTTCATTTTATTTTCCCAAATAGTTTTGTTATCAATGACACATACTCGACTTAAGATGCAGAGTAATCAGACTCCAGCTTGAGTACAATTTCCAAATACAGCATCCTGCATGATGCCTTTGAACAATAGCATTTTTAACATAATTTTAAATTGAATAGACACGCGATGACGCCATCCCATTTGCATTATAGTAAAGGCACCATTTCTATTGCACTGGTGCATGAAGCACTGCAAGCCGCCCAGCAGCAAGGGGTGGAAATTCACTCCATTCTGACCCGGGCCGGTATTCCGCTGGAGCTGATGCATTCGGCCAAAGCGCGGGTGTCGGTGCTGCAATATGGGCAGCTGTGGATTGCCCTGGCCGATGCCATGAATGATGAGTTTTTTGGTATGGACAGCCATCCGCTGCGCCGTGGCAGTTATCGTTTATTGTCCAAATGGGTCTACTCTGCCGATACCATTGAAACCGCACTGAAAGAGATTCTAAAGTTTTTCAACCTGATTCTGGATGATCTGCGCGGGGAACTGCAGCTCAACAAAGATGCTGCTGTGCTGACCCTTCATGATCGGGCGCAGCCCAAAGCCATGTTCAGTTATGCGACTTATTTAATGCTGGTGCATAGCCTGATCTGCTGGCTCAGTGGACAGCGCATTGCCATTCAAAAAATCGAACTAAAATGCCCGGCTCCAAGCGATGATGCAGATTATCGGGTGCGCTTTTGTGAAAACATTCGCTATGAACAACCCGACAACCGAATCTATTTTGATGCGCAGGCTTTGGGTCTAAAAATCAAGCAGGATGAGCGCAGCTGGAAACGCTTTTTACAGCAAACCCCGTATAACCTGCTGGTGCGTTTTAAAAATCCGCATGCGTTAAGCACGATGATTCGCAAACAACTGATGCAGCGTCCGCCAAGTGAATGGCTGGAACTGCATGAACTGACCCGACAACTGAATATGTCAGGCGCCACTTTTCAGCGCCGTTTAAAACAGGAAGGTACCAGCTATCAGCAACTGAAAAATGAAATCCGCCGCGATACCGCGATTGAACTGCTCTCGAAAACCGAGCTATCGCTACAAGATATTAGTGAACGGCTGAATTTTCATGATCCAAGTGCCTTTCACCGAGCCTTTAAAAAGTGGACTGGCTTAAATCCGGGGGCCTACCGGCAGAATCAAAGCTAGCCGTTATTTATGCTGATATTTTTAACTCAGAACTTTTAAATATAAGTTGCAATATGAAGCACTTGGCATTTCAAGTGCAGTATTTGAACCGGTCATTCATCGTAACAGCATTGCCAATCACACCAAAATAGATTAATTTTCACTCAATTTATCGCATAGATTCTATGCAATTTTGGCTGTAATCCCTCCTCCTCCTTGTTGTACTCCATCTTTAGAGGTTCCCATGCTTAAGATGATTGATGTGCTTGCACAAAATCTGGTTCAAAATTTTAATCACGCACTTTCTACTCCTTCAGAGCAACTTGATGAATTGCTGAATCAAGGCATTCTCAACACCTCTGAAGATCAGTTACGTAATGCGATGGCGGCATTTTTTGATCGTGAAGATGCGCTAGAAGCGGCACAAGCCTTAGATATTCCTCAGGAAGATCTGCACGCCTTACAAGCAGGCTTAGCACTTAAAGATGAAAACCTGAGCGAAACGGCAAAAATTGTAGCGCTGTGTCTGGCTTTAGAAACCGATAGCCTGGCTCAAGTGGAAGTATCTGACTGTCTGCAAGATTATCCAATGTAAATCTTGAGCAGTTACCCAACGCTCTATTCAAGTGACGCTACGGCGTCACTTTTTTTGACTGGATTATACTGAATCATCCCAACGTATACGGCTTGCATTGCCTTGTCCGGCTATGGAACACTACGGCTGAGCATCCGGGCAGAAGCACTATGATTATTCGGGATAAAAGCAACAGTTTCGCATTACTTTTTGCATGGTCAGGCACCATCTTGCCTAAGGTCATGCCGGCCTTAATGATGGTGGTGTTCATTTCCACCGTGCTGGTCTATCTGTCCTCGCATCATTATGTACAGGCGCCGGCTGTGCCCGCGATTGGCTTTACCATTTTCGGGATTATCCTGTCGATTTTCCTCAGTTTCAGAAATACCGCCAGTTATGAACGCTGGTGGGAAGGCCGTAAATTATGGGGGCAGCTGATTGCCACCTCACGCCATCTTGCCCGAGATTCCTATGTGTTGCCGCCCGCCGAACGTCAGGTGCTGATGTATCGGGTAATGCTGTTTAGCAATTTACTGAAAAATCGGCTGCGAACGCAAAACGAGCCAATTGATTTTTATCATAACAAGGTCAATTTAAGCCCGGCCGATTATCAGGCGCTGTTTGGACATATTAATGCCGCCCAGTTTATTCTGGAACAGATTCAAAAAGATCTGGTCAAGGCCCTGCACAGCGGCGAACTGTCAGATATTGTCTATCATGGTCTAAACAAGCACATTATTGCCTTGGGGGATATTCAGGCTGGTTGTGACCGGATTCTGACCACACCATTGCCGTTTTCGTATTCGGTACTGCTACACCGTACTGTGTACTGTTTCTGCTTTATTCTGCCCTTTAGTTTAGAGGCGAATTTAGGTATCTGGACCCCCATTCTGGTGGGATTGATTGCCTATCTGTTTTTGGGCTTGGATGCCTTAAGCGAACAGCTGGAAGAGCCATTTGGCCTGCAAGACAATGACCTGCCACTGAGTGCCATGGTCCGGCTGATTGAACGGGAAATGCTGAGTGCCTTGGGTGAAGAATTACCTCCAGCCATTCAGGCAATTAAAGGCAACCTGACTTAAACGCCAAGTTGCCCGATGGTCACCCGATCATTGCCGCCATAATCCTGAATGGTGCGTACCGCAACAAAACCGGCGTCGTTAAAGATATTTTGCACAGCCGCTGCCTGATCATAACCATGCTCTACAGCAATCCAGCCTTGCGGTTTTAACCAGTGCTTGCCTTGCTGAATAATAATCTCAAGATCAGATAAGCCCTGCTTGGCCGCCACTAAGGCCCGTTCAGGTTCGGTGGCCAAATCTTTCATATGTACATCATCAGCCGCAATATACGGTGGATTCGACACAATCAGATCAAACCTCGGCTCGGCAGAAACGCCTAAAGCAGCAAACCAGGCGCCCAGCTTAAACTCTACCCGCTCCAAGTTATGCGTCTGCGCATTTTCTTTGGCAACCGCCAGAGTCGGCGGATAGATATCGGTTGCAGTCACCTGCCAATCCGGACGTTCCGATGCCAAAGCCAAGGCAATCGCACCGGTGCCGGTACCCAAGTCGATAATCGCCGCCTGTGCCGGTAAATCCAGCTGCAAACAGCTTTCTACCAGCACTTCGGTATCTGGTCGTGGCACCAAGGTATCTGGCGTAACTTTTAAATCCAGTGTCCAGAACGGCTGTGAACCGGTGACATAGGCCAAGGGTTCACCTGCTTCAATCCGGGCAATACCCGCAAGATATTGCTGTTCCTGTTCTGGGCTTAATTCTCGATCGGCCTGATATTTCAGCGCCAAAGCCGATAAACCCAGAATATGCTCCAGTAGCCAGAGATTTTCCTGACGTTCGTAGCTGTCTGCTACGCCACGAATGGCCAGTGCATCGGCAATTTTCATTAGCCACCATTTTGCTGGGCAAGTAACGCCAGCTGATCGGCCTGATATTCACGGTGCAGGCTGTCCAGCAATTCGGTTAAATCACCTTCCATCACTGCATCTAACTTATATAAAGTTAAGTTAATACGATGATCGGTCATCCGCCCTTGCGGATAGTTATAGGTGCGAATACGCTCGGAACGGTCGCCGGAACCGACCAGGTCACGACGCATTTCCGAAGTGGCGGCATCTGCTGCGGCACGTTTGGCATTTTCCAGACGCGAGGCCAATAAGGCCATGGCTTTGGCTTTGTTCTTGTGCTGCGAACGCTCTTCCTGACATTCCACCACCGTGCCGGTTGGAATATGGGTAATACGCACCGCAGAGTCAGTTTTGTTGACGTGCTGACCACCGGCACCCGATGCGCGGTAGGTATCAATACGTAAATCTGCCGGGTTAATATCCACCGTGGTATCGACATCAATTTCAGGCAAAATAGCCACGGTACAGGCGGACGTATGTACACGGCCTTGCGATTCAGTTGCCGGAACACGCTGGACACGATGTGCGCCACTTTCAAATTTCAGGCGGCCATAGACTCCGTCACCATTAACCAGACAGATGACTTCTTTATAACCGCCGTGTTCGCCTTCGTTTTCTGACAGCACTTCAATACGCCAGCCTTGAGATTCGGCATATTTGCTGTACATGCGGAATAAATCGCCGGAGAAAATTGCCGCTTCATCACCACCGGTGCCGGCACGAATTTCCAGATAGGCCGAGTTGGCATCATTCGGATCTTTAGGAATCATCAGGATGTTTAAATCCGCTTCCAGCTGTTCAATCAGCGCCTTGTTTTCCTTGATCTCTTCCTGCGCCATCTCTTTAAAGTCAGGATCGGACAGCATTGCTTCAGCCGTTTCAATATCGGCTTCGGCCTGGGTATATTTGCCCCAGACTTCGGTAATTTCGCTCAGGTCATTGTGTTCGCGCGACAGCTGGCGAAAGCGTTTGTTATCGGAAATGACTTCAGCATCGGCCAAGAGTGCCGTTAATTCTTCGTGACGGTCAGAAAGTTGATCTAATCGTAAACGTAACGATTCTTTCATTGTGCAAATTATCTCAATATACAGGCTGTCGCCCTAATTCAATAAGGCCAGCGAAATCAAAAAATTGCCATAGTTTAACGATTCTGGCCGGCAAATAACATCTTTATTCGTAGCAGAAACTGCGCGGTTGATGGCCAAATCCGGCAAATACGCTACAGAGTACAAGAGATGCATCCAGCCTCTTTCAATTTAAAGTCTGGGCTGCCGATAAAATCGACAGTTTTAATACAACTTATACAAAGCCGAAACCAAAGCACTGAATTATGAAGGTGCCTCTCCATATTTGCAGGGAATCCTTTTGTTACATTTACTGCCATCAAATGACATTAAAAAGTCCGCTCTTGGACATGGAGTGAATATGAAACTCAATGCTGTTTTATTAAGTGCAACGCTTGCTGCCACTTCTTTCATGACGGTGAATGCACATGCTGACAATGCGACCCGTGTAGCTGCAGCCAGTGCCTTAGGTAGTGTCGCAGGTACAGCCTTAGGTAAAAACATGGGCGGTACCACGGGTGCAACCATTGGTGCGGCTTTAGGTGGTGCAGGTGGCGCAGCTGTAGCCAGTAACAAACGCCATCGTACTGAATCTGCCATTGGCGGTGCCTTAGGTGGCGGTGCGGGTTATACCGTGGGTCAGAACATGGGCGGTACTAACGGTGGTTATATTGGTGCAGCGCTCGGTGCAGCCGGTGGTGCAGCGCTGGGTAACAAGATTTCCAAAGATAAAGAATACGACCGTTACCAGGAACGTAAATGGAAGAAAAAACGTCGTCGTTAATTCTCCCCTTGTAAAAAAGCATCTTCAGGATGCTTTTTTTACGCCTGGGATTTCATTTTTTCAGTAGATGGATGAGGAGGCAATTATGAAGAGATTCGACAGAAAAATTACACAGCGTTGACCAAAATTAGCATTTTGACACCTGTGCCCTCCACGATCTTTTCTCAAAGTTTTTCTACATTAAAGTCAAGACAAATTGAATGTGCTCTTTGGAGTGTAACCATGAAGATCAACAAAATTTTATTGAGTACAGTACTGGCCAGCTCAGCGCTTATGATGGGTACAGCACACGCCGACAACAACACCCGTGTCGCAGTAGGTTCCGCTTTAGGTGGTGTGGTCGGTGCAGCCATTGGCCAGCAAATGGGCGGCTCAACCGGTGCGTTAATTGGTTCTGCCTTGGGTGGTGCCGGTGGTGCAGCAGTCTCTGCCGATAAACGTGACCGCAATGGTGCAGCCATTGGTGCCGCTTTAGGTAGCGCTGGTGGTTATAGTGTCGGTAAAAACATGGCCGGCAGCAATGGTGGTTATATTGGCGCAGCCTTAGGTGGTGGTGCCGGTGCAGTATTAGGCACCAAAGTCAGCGAAGATCGCCGTTATGATGACCGTTATGACCGTCGCTACGACAGCCGTGGCTACCGTTACAACGACTATCGTTATAATGACCGTTACCGCGGTGATAATGGCCTGCATCTGGGTCATTATAAAAACGGGAAACGCCGTTAATTTCAAAGTTCAAAATCTGAACCTATCACAAGCACCTTCGGGTGCTTGTGTTGTTTTACACGATGAAACCTTATATCGAAAAAAAACGATATACAAACATCGGGACACAACGTATGCTGTGAGCCATAGATATGTGAATAGAGAACGCCAATGCGCAGTTTAAAAGACACACAATTTTCCATTCTGGAACTGGCACCGGTTCGTGACGATAAAACCATTCAATTTTCCCTGCATCATGCGCTAGAGCTGGCGCAACGGGCAGAAAAACTGGGCTATGCCCGCTTCTGGCTGGCTGAACATCATAATATGGACGGCATTGCCAGCTCGGCCACAGCGGTGCTGCTCGGCTACATTCTGGCCAACACCCAGACTTTAAAAGTCGGCTCTGGTGGGATTATGTTGCCCAACCACGCCCCTTTAGTGGTGGCAGAACAGTTCGGTACGCTGGCCACACTCTATCCAGACCGGATTGAGCTGGGTCTCGGTCGTGCGCCCGGCACCGATCAGACCACCATGCGTGCCTTGCGTCGTGGCCGTCAGGAAACTGAAGACCAGTTCCCGCAAGATGTGCTGGAAATTCTGCACTATTTCAAAGAACCTGAACCGCAGCAACGCATTGTAGCGACACCAGGACAAGGCACCCATGTTCCGGTCTGGTTACTCGGTTCCAGCCTGTTTAGTGCCCAGCTGGCGGCCCGACTGGGTCTGCCCTACTCGTTTGCCTCACACTTTGCGCCGCGGATGCTCGGTCAGGCCATTCAACTGTATCGGGATAACTTCCAGCCGTCTGAATATCTAGAGCGGCCTTATGTGTCGATGGGCGTGCCAACGGTCGTGGCGGCCACCGATGAAGAAGCGCAGTTTTTGGCCACCAGTGCCTATCAACGGGTCTTAGGTTTAATGCGTGGTCAGAGCCTGAAACTAAAAGCGCCAGTCGCCAGCATGGACGGTTTATGGTCACCGGCTGAAAAAATGTCAGTCGATAACTTCTATGCCATGGGTCAAATTGGCTCACCAGCGACTGTCAAAGCCGGCTTAGAACAGTTGTTGAGCCGTTATGAAGTCGATGAGTTTATCTTTACCTGTGATGTCTATGACACTGAAAAACGTCTGCAAAACTTTGACTACCTGATGCAGCTCAAATAAGTTTCATCGAGCTGTAATGGAGCCTGTAAACCGTGTGGATTTACAGGCTTTTTTTATTGTGACGGTGAATCTATTCTCGCCCCATCCTGCACTGATATTTTCGTCACCGTGACCGAAATGACTGGCCAGATAGTTAAAGCGCTTTACCTTCCAGCAAGAGCTGACTAAAAATAGAGTAAAACATCTAAATTGATAAAACCAAGAATGAAAGGATGCCCTCATGGTCGTTAAACAGCAGGATACCGGCAAAAGCGTATTTGAAAATTGTGCAGCAGACTTTCATGCCTTTCAGGGGCTTTGCATTAGTGCCAAAGACAGCAAACAGCATGACTTCAGTCAACGCAGCGTGGCGATTATTGGTGCCAATCAGGACAGTGTCTCGCAGCTAGACAAAATTGCCCAGGTCGCCAGTCAGGTTAAAGTCTTTCAGATTGAACCGCATTTTGTATTACCGAGTACCGAACGCGGTATCCATCGTTTAATCAGCCATCCGCTGGTATTTAAAAACCGCCGGCTGTTTAACAACCGGGTCAAGAATATTCTGGCCTTGCGCTTTTTAGATGCGCAGGTGGTAGATACCTGGCTAAAACGTCAGCTAACCCCGAATATTGCCGATACCCAGCACGCCTATTTTAAATCGGACAGTTATTATGCTGCGCTGCAACGCGACAACTGCCAGTTAATTACCTGGCCCATTGCCCGAATTGCAGAACACAGTATTTATACCATTGATGGCAGTGAATATAAGGTCGATGTGATTATTACCACCCACCGCAATCCGGAAAAGTAAATACAGGTACAAGTAAATTAAAAGAGCGGTAAATTAAGAGAAAAGTGTTATTAATTTTCAAGCCGATGAGAGCAATGGATGAAACAGGATTTTAGGCCGATTTTTTAGTTTTTTAATTTATTTTCAGTCCAATATCCACTGGAATACTGCAGCCTGCAGTATTCCAGCTTTAACAACAATTACTTAACCAATACGACGTTTCAGACCGGTCATTTGCAGGACACGGGTGGAAATTTCTTCAATCGACATTTCAGACACGTTCAGGTATTTAATACCTTCAGAAATATAAATGCCTTCAATGGCGCGTAATTCCATCTGGCACTGGTTAAAGCTGGCATAACGGCTATTGGCTTTACGTTCGGTACGAATTGCCACCAGACGCTCGGCATCAATCATCAACCCGAATAATTTATGTTTGTGTGGACGCAGCACAGCTGGCAAACGGTTATCATCCAGATCTTCTTCGGTCAGTGGATAGTTGGCCACACGTATACCAAACTGTAATGACAAATAAATCGAGGTTGGGGTTTTACCAGAACGGGATACGCCAATGAGAATCAGATCAGCTTTGTCATAGTGACGGGTACGTGCGCCATCATCATTGTCCAAAGCAAAATGTACCGCATCAATACGTGCTTTATACGATTCTGAATCAGTTACAGCATGGGTCTGCCCCACCAGCGTGGTTGGCTGTGTGCCCAGCTCATCGGCCAGTTTGCTGATCAACCCCTCAAATACGTCCAGATTGACGGCATTGGCGGTGTTGATAATATCGCGCACATACGGATCGACCAACGTATCAAATACCAGTGGCGGCTGACCGTCTAATTCAGCACGTCGGTTAATTTCTGACACCACATCGGTGGCTGCTTCTTCCGAGCTGATATAGGGAATAATATGAATGTCAAAATCGACATTCGGAAACTGCGCTAAAAGGGAGTGTCCCAAGGTTTCGGCTGTAATTGCGGTTCCATCGGAAATAAAGAACACACTCCGCTTAATTTGTTTACCTTCGGACATTAAAATTCTCCTTAAACATTTGTCTTAGTGCTATATAATCTTTATAGTAAACTGATCTTACATGACTGTCGCTTAGTTAAATCAAAAAGCTAAGCATATTCAATATAATTTCATGCCAAGATAGTGATTAATACTGCAAAAGTGGAGTAATAACTTTGGAAGCGCGCGTAATTGGTCTAGAAAAATTAGGGAAACACGACGTTGAGCTCGTAGGTGGGAAAAACTCATCTCTGGGCGAAATGATCAGCCATTTGTCTAATGCTGGTGTCTCTGTACCAGGTGGCTTTGCGACAACAGCTCAAGCTTATCGTGAATTTCTCGAGCAAAGTGGCCTAAACGCTAAAATTCAAGCCGAGCTTAAAACGTTAAATGTAGATGACGTCAATGCTCTTGCTGAGACAGGCGCAAAAATCCGTCAATGGATTGTCGACACTCCGCTTACGGCAGAACTTGAAAAAGAAATCCGCGATGCTTTCGCAGAACTTTCTAACGGCAACCCTGACATCGCGGTTGCCGTTCGTTCATCTGCTACTGCAGAAGATTTGCCAGATGCTTCTTTCGCGGGTCAGCAGGAAACCTTCCTGAACATCCGTGGCATCGACAACGTCCTGATTGCCATTAAAGAAGTATTTGCCTCTTTGTACAACGACCGCGCAATTTCTTACCGTGTACACCAAAACTTTGACCATGATGTTGTTGCCCTGTCTGCTGGCGTACAACGCATGGTGCGCTCAGAAACAGGTGCCGCAGGTGTAATGTTCACCCTGGATACAGAATCTGGTTTCCGTGATGCAGTCTTTATTACGGCTTCTTACGGTCTGGGTGAAATGGTGGTACAAGGTGCGGTCAACCCGGACGAATTCTATATCTCTAAGCCACTGTTAAGAGCAGGTAAACACGCAGTTCTACGTCGTAACCTCGGTTCTAAACACCAGAAAATGATTTATGGTGAAGAAGGTGCGGCTGGTAAATCTGTGGTTGTGGTTGATGTTGAAAAAGCCGACCGTCAACAGTTCGCCTTAAACGATCACGAACTGCAAGAACTGGCAAAACAGGCGTTAATCATTGAAGAGCACTACGGTGCACCAATGGACATCGAATGGGCCAAAGATGGTGATGACGGTTTAATTTACATTGTTCAGGCGCGTCCGGAAACAGTGAAAAGTCGTCAAAACGTGGGCACCATGGAGCGTTACCTGCTGAAACAACGCGGCACTGTATTGTGTGAAGGCCGTTCAATTGGTCAGCGTATCGGGTCTGGTAAAGTTCGCATCGTAACCTCGATTAAAGAAATGGACAAAGTCCAAGACGGTGATGTACTGGTTTCTGACATGACCGACCCGGATTGGGAACCAGTGATGAAACGTGCCGCTGCCATTGTCACGAACCGTGGTGGTCGTACCTGTCACGCTGCGATTATTGCGCGTGAATTAGGTGTTCCTGCAATTGTGGGTTGTGGTAATGCCACTGAAGTCTTGACTGACGGTCAGGAAGTGACAGTATCTTGTGCTGAAGGTGATACCGGTTTCATTTACGAAGGTGCTTTAGATTTTGAAGTACAACGTAACTCAATCGAGTCGATGCCTGCCCTGCCGTTCAAGATCATGATGAACGTGGGTAACCCGGACCGTGCGTTTGACTTCGCGCAAATTCCAAACGAAGGCATTGGCCTGGCACGTCTTGAGTTCATCATTAACCGTATGATCGGTGTGCATCCAAAAGCATTACTGAATATTGACAGCTTGCCACGTGAAACACGTGCAGCCGTAATGGCACGTACTGCGGGTTATACTTCTCCAGTTGAATTCTATGTTGAAAAACTGGTGGAAGGTATTTCAACGCTGGCAGCCGCGTTTGCAGACAAGCCAGTCATCGTGCGTATGTCTGACTTCAAATCAAACGAATATGCCAACCTGATTGGCGGTAAGTTATACGAGCCGGAAGAAGAAAACCCAATGCTCGGCTTCCGTGGTGCAAGCCGCTATGTATCAGACAACTTCCGTGACTGCTTCGAGCTTGAATGTCGCGCACTGAAAAAAGTCCGTGATGAAATGGGCTTGACCAACGTACAGATCATGATTCCATTTGTACGTACTGTGGCTGAAGCGAAACGTGTGATGGAACTGCTGGCACAAAATGGCCTGAAACGTGGTGAAAACGGTCTGAAAGTGATCATGATGTGTGAATTACCAACCAACGCCCTGTTGGCTGAGCAATTCCTTGAACACTTCGACGGTTTCTCAATCGGTTCAAACGACTTGACCCAGTTAACCCTTGGTTTAGACCGTGACTCAGGTATTGTTTCTCACCTGTTTGATGAACGTGATGCAGCGGTAAAAGCTCTGCTGTCGATGGCGATTCATGCTTGCCGTAAAGCCGGTAAATATGTCGGCATCTGTGGTCAAGGTCCTTCTGACCACCCTGACCTGGCAAAATGGCTGATGGAACAAGGGATTGAATCTGTATCGCTGAACCCAGACTCAGTATTAGACACCTGGTTCTTCCTTGCTGAAGAAAAAGCTCAACAAGCTTAATAAAACATGTTAAAAAAGACCCATTCATTGGGTCTTTTTTATTTATAGATTTGAGATTTAAACTTTATGCAGATTTACTTGGCACGAAATAATCAACAAGCCGGTCCATATACCCTGGAGCAAGTGAACCAGATGCTTGCCAGCCAGCAAGTGTTACTGACAGATCTTGCATGGCATCAAGGGATGACAGAATGGAAAGCTTTAGGTGAGCTCACCCAAGGTAAACTTGTATATCAACCTGAAGGCTACGAGCCTGCGCCGGCCGCACCGGAAGCATCACCATTTCAGCAGCCGCAGAATACCACAGGCTATAACAATTCGAGCCTGAACCAGTCGCAAGCAAAAGCCGCTCAAACCGAACTGGCCTCTATCGGCACCCGTGCGCTGGCGAAAATTATTGACCTGTTGCTGTGGTTACCGGCCGCCGCCATTCCATCTTTCTTTTTAACGCAGGACCAGTTTGGTCAACTGTCTGAACTGCAACAAAAAATGCAGTCAGCCACCAGCTCTGATCAGGCCGTGCAACTACAGTCGGATCTGTTTCGCCTGATTCCTGCCGATGCCTGGCAAATGATGGCTATTTACCTGCTGATTATGCTCGGGATTCAGGCATTTCTACTGGCCAAAAGTGGACAGAGTATTGGTAAACGTTTAACCAAAATCAAGATTATCGATGCCGAAGACCATAGCAAAGTAGGCCTGACCCGCGTGTTCGCCCTGCGTACCCTGGTTTTCATTATTTTGAATCTATTATTCATGCCGTTTATTACAATTGCCGATTATATCTTCGCTTTGGGTGAAAAACGTCAGACCTTGCATGACAAACTGGCCAAAACCAAAGTCGTAAAGCAAGAAAAATAAAAGATCAAAAAAGGGATGAAATTTCATCCCTTTTTTATTCATTACATTGATATACAAATAAAAATATTTCGTAAAAAAGTTAATTCCGAGTGATAAAATCGGTTTTTATTACAGTCATTTAAAGCCGCTTTTTGAGTAGCTTAGTTTGTCGATATCAGGCATAATGCCCTACAACGTAGCGGTGTATCATGATTGACAAGGATTTTTGCGTCAAAAAAATACTTATCAATCATGCGACACTATAATCGCTATCCCATAATTAAATTAGGGAATGGGACTCTTCACCGAGGTTGTAAAATGAGACAAACGATTTTAGCTGTATTGTCTTTATCTACGATGGCTGCACTCTTAACCGGGTGTGGTGGTGATATGGTACTTCTAAACTCGCAAGGTCCAGTTGCTGAAGGTCAATCGAACCTGATGATGACTGCGATCTACTTGATGCTATTAGTGGTGATTCCTTCAATCATCATGGCATTATGGTTTGGTTGGAAATATCGCGCATCAAATAAAGATGCAGACTATAAACCAACATGGGCACACTCTACTGCGATTGAAATCGTGGTTTGGGGTATCCCGGTTATTATTATTGGTATTTTAGCTTGGTTAACTTGGTGGGGTTCCCACAAGTATGACCCATACCGTCCAATCGAGTCAGATAAGGCTCCATTAACTGTTCAGGTTATTGCTGAACAATTCAAATGGATCTTCATCTACCCAGAACAGAACATTGCGACTGTTAACGAAATTCGCTTCCCAGAGCAAACGCCGGTAAGCCTTCGTTTAACATCTAACTTTACAATGAACTCGTTCTTTATCCCTGCATTGTCTGGTCAGATTTATGCAATGGCGGGTATGCAGACTCACCTGAACCTATTAGCGAACAGCACCGGTCAATACCGCGGCTTCTCGTCTAACTACTCAGGTTACGGTTTCTCTCAAATGCGCTTCCTTGCTCACTCTGTAACTGAAGCTGATTTTGATCAATGGGTAACTGCGGTTAAAGCCGGACAAGGCACAACGATCAATCCTGAAGCTGTTCAAAAAACAGTTCTAGATCAAGCTGAATTTGCATCTTTACGTGACGGTAACCGTTCACAGAAACAAATTGATGCAATGGTTCGTAACGCGAAAACAGAACTAGAGAAAAAACTTGCTGCAACTGCTGAAGCAGAAGGTCCTTATAAGACTCAGCCACATCCTGTGACTTATTACTCTTCTGTAGAGCAAGGCTTGTTTGAATCTGTGATCAATAAATACATGAGTAACTACCATGGTGCAGACCATTCAGCTCAAGCTGAAACTGCGCTTGAAGCGCCTGCTTCAGAAGCTCATGTAAACGTTGAACATGCGACTGCTTCTGTAGAGGAATAAGACATGTTTGGTAAGTTAGGACTAGATGCAATTCCGTACGATCCAATCGTACAGGCTACAGTTGTAATGATGATCCTGGGCGGTCTCGTTCTTGTTGCGGGTATTACCTACTTCAAGAAATGGGGTTACCTGTGGAATGAATGGTTCACATCTGTAGACCATAAAAAAATTGGTATCATGTATATCATCGTGTCTGTGGTCATGCTGCTGCGTGGTTTCGCCGATGCGATCATGATGCGTCTTCAGCAATTCCTTGCACGAGGTGGTGGCGAAGGTTATTTACACCCTGAGCACTACGACCAGATCTTCACCGCACACGGTGTGATCATGATCTTCTTCGTGGCAATGGGTCTTGTAGTAGGCTTGATGAACATCTCTGTACCTTTACAGATTGGTGCTCGTGACGTTGCCTTCCCATTATTAAACTCTTTAAGCTTCTGGCTGTTCGCTGGTGCTGCGGGTCTGATGATGGTTTCACTTGCGATTGGTGAGTTCGCTGCAACAGGCTGGATGGCTTATCCTCCACTGTCAGGTATTGAATACTCTCCAGGCGTAGGTATGGACTACTACATCTGGGCATTACAGATCTCCGGTTTAGGTACGCTTCTAACGGGTGTTAACTTCTTCGTTACCATCATCAAGATGCGTGCGCCTGGCATGAAATTAATGGACATGCCAATCTTTACCTGGACATCTTTATGCACAGCGGTACTGATCATTGCTGCGTTCCCTGTGTTAACTGCAACAATTGCAATGTTAACGCTTGACCGTTACTTCGGTTTCCACTTCTTTACAAACGACATGGGTGGTAGCCCAATGTTGTATGTAAACCTGATCTGGACTTGGGGTCACCCTGAAGTTTATATCTTGGTATTACCAGCATTTGGTATTTACTCAGAAGTAACTGCAACTTTTGCTCGCAAAACGTTGTTCGGTTACAAATCAATGGTGTACGCAACTGTTGCAATTACTGTATTGTCTTTCGTTGTATGGGTTCACCACTTCTTTACCATGGGTGCAGGTGCCAACGTTAACGCGTTCTTCGGTATCATGACCATGATTATTGCGATTCCTACTGGTGTGAAAATCTTCTCTTGGTTATTCACCATGTACAAGGGTCGTATTACCTACACTACCCCAATGCTTTGGACACTTGGCTTCCTGGTGACTTTCGGTATCGGCGGTTTAACAGGTGTATTAATGGCAGTTCCACCAGCGGACTTCCTGGTACACAACTCTTTATTCCTGATCGCTCACTTCCATAACGTAATTATTGGTGGTGTAGTATTCGCGATGTTCGCAGGTATCATTTACTACTGGCCAAAAATGTTTGGTTGGAGACTGAATGAGACTTGGGGTAAAGCTGCATTCTGGTTCTGGTTCTTAGGTTTCTACTTTGCGTTCATGCCGCTGTATATCCTTGGTTTCATGGGTATGACGCGTCGTCTGAACACATATGACAACCCAGATTGGGACCCATATGTCATGATCGCGATGGTGGGTGCGGTAATGATTGCCATTGGTATTGCATGCTTCTTGATGCAAATCATTGTTGGCTTCTTGCAACGTAACCAGCGTCTTGACCACACTGGCGACCCTTGGGATGGCCGTACCCTTGAATGGGCGACTTCATCTCCTGCTCCGTTCTATAACTTTGCGCATCTTCCAAAGATCAATGGCATTGATACTTTCTGGACTGACAAAGAGAATGGCGTAGCTTACGCGAAACCAGCGAAGTACGAAGACATCCACATGCCAACCAACCGTGCTGCGGGCTTTGTGATTGCTATGTTTATCACAGTAATGGGCTTTGCACTTATCTGGCACATCTGGTGGTTAGTAGTTGTAACGTTTATCGCGTCTATCATTTCGTTCATCGTGAGCTCGTTCACGAAGAAAGTGGACTACTATGTTCCTGCAGCAGAAGTAGAACGCATTGAAAACGAACGTTATGCCTTACTTGAAAAACACTTGAAGAAGGACTAAGACAATGGCTGAGGTACTTCATCACGACAACCACGGACACGATGAGCATCATCATCACGATGATACTGACATCACTGTCTTTGGTTTCTGGACTTACTTGATGAGTGACTTGATCATTTTCGGTACACTCTTCATTGCATTCGCTGTATTAAGCAGCCACGTTCCAGTTGGTACTCCAAGTGCAAAAGATCTTTTTGGCGAGTCTTTAGGTTTCGTTTTAACTGAAACCTTCGCCCTGCTGATCTCTTCAGTAACCTTTGGTTTTGCAGTCCTGGCTGCATACAAAAAAGATGTTGCTAAAGTTTTAACTTGGTTAGGCATCACATGGATCTTCGGTGCGATCTTTATTGGCATGGAACTATATGAGTTCAATCATTTAGTTCACGCTGGTCATGGCCCAAGCGTTAGTGCGTTCTTATCTGCGTTCTTTACTTTAGTTGGTACGCACGGTATTCACGTTACTTCTGGTCTGGTATGGATGATCGTGTTAATGATTCAAATCAAGAAATATGGTTTGACTCTACCTAACATGCGTCGTCTTGCTTGCCTAAGCTTGTTCTGGCACTTCCTTGACATCGTATGGATCTGTGTATTCAGCGTCGTTTACTTGATGGGAGTTCTATAATGGGTCACGATCACAACGCTGCTGGCGCATCACACGGTAACTTCAAGCAGTACTCTGTTGGTTTTATCCTGTCTGTTATTTTAACCGTTATTCCTTTTGGTATGGTTATGGCAGGTGGTTTTAGCCGCGGTCTGCTGGTCACAGTTATTGCGATTACTGCGGTTGCTCAGGTTCTTGTACAGTTAGTTTACTTCCTGCACATGAACTCGTCTTCAGAACAACGCTGGAACGTGATTGCGTTTATTTATACAATCCTCTGTATCGCTATTCTGTTAGTCGGTTCAGTATGGATTATGAACTACCTTCACTACAACATGATGATCTAAACTGGTTGTCATGCTGAAAAAGTATTTATTCCTGACTAAGCCAGGAATTCTCTTCGGTAACTTCGTTACCACTTTGGGTGGCTACTTTGTAGCCACTCAAGGTTCTGTAGATTTCCTTCTCCTGCTTCTTACCCTTCTGGGCACTACCCTGGTAGTGGCATCTGGATGTGTGGTTAATAACGTAATTGACCAAGACATCGACCAAAAAATGCAACGTACACAAAATCGTGCGATGGTAAAAAAAACCATTTCAGTTCCGGTTGCTTTAGTGTTTGCTTTAGTGCTGGGTGTACTGGGTTTTAGCATTTTATGGTTTGGGGTAAATGCGTACGCTTTCCTTTTTGCCGTGATTGGTTTTGTAGTTTATGTCGGCTTTTATAGCTTATGGACCAAACGCACCACCATTCATCAGACCATTATTGGTAGTATTTCTGGCGCAAGCCCACCGGTTATTGGTTATACTGCGGTTGCAAACCAGTTTGACCTGGCTGCCCTGATTATTTTTCTGGGCTATGCACTGTGGCAAATGCCGCATTCCTGGGCCATTGCCATTTACCGCATCGATGACTACAAAAATGCAGGTATTCCAATTTTACCTGTGGCGCGTTCTGTGTATCGCACCAAAGTAGAGTCGCTAATTTATGTGATTCTGTTTACAGTGGTCATGAATGCCTTATTTGTATTTGGATATGCTAACTGGTTATATCTGCTGATTTTAAATGCCCTGTGTATTTACTGGCTGTACATTGCCATCCTCGGCTTTAAAGCAGAAAATGATCAGCTGTGGGCAAAACGCTTTTTCCTGTTCTCTGTAATTTTAATTACCGTGATCAGTTTAAGCTTCAGCATTACTGCGCAAGCTCCTGCAAATTCAATCATCCTCTTTTAAAAGATAGAGCCCTCTCTATCTTTTAAGATGGGACTCCCCTTCTAATTCCAGTTTTCTTTTCTTCGATCTCTTTTTCTGATTTATAGATACTTACTCTCTATTAGTAAGCTTATTACCACAATTCCTCCACCTCACTCTTTTGTTGAAATAAGTGATCAAGCTCATTGTTCAATGGCTTGTATTTCGTTAGCAAAAGCACTAAAATTCACGCTTCGCAATTTTGCGACACAACCCTGGTTGTGACTCCTTGCTTCTGGCTATTTGGTCAGGGGCTGCATAAACCGTAAGGAGCTGACAATGCGTCACTACGAAATCGTACTTTTGGTACACCCAGACCAAAGCGATCAAGTTGTGGGTATGGTAGAACGTTACCTGACTCACATCAAAGAAGCTGAAGGTCAAATTCACCGTTTAGAAGATTGGGGCCGTCGTCAATTGGCTTACCCAATTAACAAAATTCACAAAGCGCACTACATTTTAATGAACGTTGAATGTGGTCAAACGACTCTTGATGAACTTGAAGAATTGTTCCGTTATAACGACGCGATCCTTCGTAGCTTAATCATCCGTCGTGAAAACGCTATCACTGAAGAGTCTTTACTGGCTAAGAGTGCTGAAGAAAAACGTGCGCGTAAAGCTCAACGTGAAGAAGCACAACAAGTTAACCAAGACTCTGCTGAAGCATAAGGAGAACATCAATGGCACGTTTTTACCGTCGTCGCAAGTTCTGCCGCTTTACAGCTGAGAACGTTACGTACATCGACTACAAAGATATCGATACTTTAAAACAGTACATCACTGAAAACGGCAAGATCGTTCCTAGCCGTATTACAGGTACTAAAGCTCGTTACCAACGTCAATTAGCGCTTGCGATCAAACAAGCTCGCTACTTAGCGTTGATCCCTTACACTGACAATCATAAGTGAGGTTGAGCTGTGGATATTATCTTATTACAACGCATTAAAAACCTTGGTAAATTAGGCGATAAAGTATCAGTTAAAGCTGGTTACGGCCGTAACTTCCTTATCCCTCAAGGTAAAGCAGTTGCTGCGACTGAAGCAAACACTGCTGCTTTTGAAGCTCGTCGTGCTGAACTTGAGAAGCAAGAAGCTGAAGTATTGGCTGCTGCTCAAGCACGTGCTGACCAACTGAACGAAGTAAATATCGTAATCACTGCGAAAGCGGGTGACGAAGGTAAATTATTCGGTTCAATCGGTACTCGTGACATCGCTGACGCGTTAACGAACGCTGGTTTAGAAGTAGACCGTTCAGAAGTTCGTTTACCAAACGGTGCGCTTCGTCACACTGGTGAATTCAACATCGCAATCCAATTGCACCATGATGTTGTTGCTGAAGTTCTCGTTACTATCGTATCTGAGTAATTTCTCGCAAGAAAAAAGGGCATGCCTTGGCATGCTCTTTTTTTATTTCTGTAAAAATCCCCTCACCTTTTTTGCAAGCTATCCGTTCTTAAAATCTGCTCGCTTTTTTTGCCAGAGCGCGTATGATTTGTGGTTACACCGTTTATTGAATTCATGCTATAAGACCACCGGTTTTATTTGGTATTCATCGTATTAAAATCAGGGAATTATATGTCACAGGCGCTGGCCAACACCAAACCAACTCCAGTTAAAACAGAGAGTTCCAGCAACGATTCCGGTGCACTCAAAGAGTTTCGCACCCCGCCGCATAACCTGGCCATTGAGCAGGCCGTTCTGGCTGCCCTCATGACCGTGGCCGAATCACTGGAACAGGTCGGAGATGTATTACAGGAATCCGATTTCTACGCCACCCGACACAAATATATTTACCGTGCCATTGATACCCTGGCCAAAGAAAACTCGCCTTATGATGCCGTTCTGGTCAATGACTGGCTGATCAAGCACAATCTGCTTGATGCCATTGGTGGTGAAGAATATCTCATGCAGCTGATGGCCGATTCACCATCGAGTTTCTATAACCTAGAAACTTATGCCGCTAAAATTAAAGAGTTTTCGACCTTAAGAAACATGATTAAAGTCAGCTCGGAAATTCTGCAAAATGCCTATGACACCAAAGGCCGCACTGTCAGTGAAATTCTAGACCTGGCTGAAACCAATATTTTCCAGATTGCCGAGCAGCACAATAACAACAAGAAAAATGCCGGTCCGAAAGCTATTAATACCGTGGTGGCCGATGTCTTCGACAAGTTAAATGAACTGTCGCAAATGGATGGCAACATTACCGGTCTGACCACCGGCTTTGTCGAGCTGGACAATAAAACCTCCGGGATGCAAGCTGGCGACCTGATTATTGTTGCGGCCCGTCCGTCGATGGGTAAAACCACCTTTGCCATGAACCTGGTCGAAAGCGTACTGTTCAATAACGACCTGCCGGCGCTGGTTTACTCCATGGAAATGCCAGCCGATTCGATTGCCATGCGTCTGATTTCCTCGTATGGCAAAGTGCATCAGGGGAATTTACGTTCCGGCAAACTCAGCGGCGATGAATGGTCCAAAGTCACCGGTACCATTTTACAGCTACAGGAAAAGCATTTATATATTGATGACTCATCAGCGCTCCCTCCAACCGAAGTACGTTCGCGTGCACGCCGAATTGCCAAACAGCACGGCGGCAAACTCGGCTGTATCATGGTCGACTATTTGCAGCTGATGAAAGTACCGGGCATGGGCGATAACCGTGTCGGCGAGATTTCAGAAATTTCGCGTAGCTTGAAAGCCCTGGCCAAAGAAATGCAATGTCCGGTCATTGCCCTCTCCCAGCTCAACCGCTCGCTGGAAAACCGTCCCAACAAACGCCCGGTAATGTCCGACTTACGTGAATCGGGTGCGATTGAGCAGGATGCCGACTTGATCATGTTCATTTACCGTGATGAGGTCTATAACAAGGAATCTAAAGAAGCCGGCACCGCCGAAATTATTATTGGTAAGCAGCGTAACGGCCCGATTGGCACCGTGCGTCTGGCTTTTGAAGGCCAATATACCCGCTTTAGTAACCTTTCCCCTGAGTTTTATGCTCAGTACGATGATGATGAATAATTCACCCATCATTGCCTTTCCATGACCCTGTAGGAGTAAATAAGGGTGCGCCAAGCTACAGTTTATATTGATCGTGCTGCGCTTCAATATAATTTAAACCGTGTCAGACAACTTGCCCCGACTGCCAAAATTGTCAGTATGGTCAAAGCCAATGCTTATGGACATGGCGTTAAAGACTGCTTAGCAGCCTTACAAGACAGCGATGCCTTTGGTGTCGCCTGTTTACAAGAAGCACTGGAAATTCGTGAACTGGGGTTCCAGCAACCCATCACCTTGATTGAAGGCGTGTTCACTGAAGATGAAATGCCAATTGTCATTGAACAGAATATCGAGATTGTGGTGCATCAGCCTGAACAGGTTACATGGCTCATTGCGCACAAAGATGCCTATATCTCTAAAAATCTGAAAGTCTGGGTTAAGCTCAACAGCGGCATGAACCGTCTGGGCTTTAAACTTGAGGTGATTAAAGAGGTCATTCAGCAATTAAAATCGGCCGGCTTTACCTGTGTTCTGGCGATGCACTTTGCCAATGCAGATGCTGATCATCCACTGAATGATGAACAGATCCGTCAGTTTCTGGAAGTAAAAAACGACTGCGCACCGATTTTAGCTTCGTGCTGTAATTCTGCTGCTATTTATAAATATCCGGAACTGCATTTTGACTTTGTCCGTCCCGGTATCATGCTTTACGGCGCAACTCCGTTTGCAGACCGAGATATTTATGCACTAGATTTAAAACCGGTGATGACCTTTAGCGCAGAAATTATTGCCTTAAATGAGATTCAGGCCGGTGAACAGGTGGGTTATGGCTCGACCTTTACTGCCGATAAAGCTATGCAACTGGCTATTGTGTCCATTGGCTACGGTGATGGCTATCCACGTGCCTTCTTTGCGCAGAATTTTGTCGCTATTAAAGGCCAAAAAGCAGCTGTAGTCGGTCGTGTTGCCATGGATATGATTGCTATTGATGTAACTGGATTGGATGTTCAGTTAGGCACGGAAGTCGAGCTTTGGGGCAAGCAACGATTAGTGGATGATGTCGCAGCGGCCAATGGCACCATTGGTTATGAGCTGTTGTGCCGCTTAACCCAGCGTCCGGACCGTAAAGTTATTTAATCTTTTCAATAAAAGAGAACCTCAATGGAGGTTCTTTTTTTATTCATTTTATTACGCAGGCAGCAGATTTAAGCCACCTCATCCACCACTGAATGATTTAGCGCTTCATATAGAACCTGAAGTAATCCATCAACCTGTGTGGCATTTAACTGATGCGGTAAAAATTGTGCATGACCGAGTTGCTGGAAATAGGTTTTGATCTCGCTATTACGCATCACATATTTCATGGCCCAATCCTGAAAACGCTGCTGGGCGACATGATTCTCGGTAAAAATCTGGATATTCTGATGACGAGGATCGCCAATAATTCCGGCAAAAATTTCCTGAACAGCCTGTTCATCACCTTGCAGACATTGAAAAAAATAACCCTCTGCATAGCACAGCACACCCGATACCTGATGCTGGGTATTAGCATTGCGCGCTTCGGTCAGAATATTGCGTAAATCTTGCAGTAAATTTTCAGCCGTCGAGGTACTCTGGCTGGCATAGCAAAGCTGAAACATATTCAAGTCCTTATCATGATCTGTACGAATATTTTTTGATTTTCTTAAGGATTTATCATTCAAGGAAAACTTGATTAAAATAAAGGGACTGAGCTTTTAAGTCAAATAATCTTCGGTTGGCACCGGCAATTCCTGCAACCCGCGTCTTAAAGTATCCGACCACTGCTTGCTGATATATTCAAAGTACGGGTCTTCTTCGTAAATGCGTTTGCCCAAAGGAATATGCAGGCTGTCTTTATGATAGACCATACAGTCCAGCGGCATCCCCACGGACACATTAGAACGTAAAGTAGAATCAAAAGAAATCAGGCCGCAGCGCAAGGCATCTTCTAATGACATATCATAACGTAAGGCCCGGTCAAGAATTGGTTTGCCATATTTACTTTCCCCAATCTGGAAAAATGGGGTATCGCGCGTGGCGCAAATAAAATTGCCTTGTGGATAGATATGATACAGCTGCATCGGCTCGCCTTTGATCTGTCCACCCACCAGCAAATTGCAATAATAATTATGCTGCTCGTCTTTATCGTCAGTGACATCCTGAATGACTTTTTTCAGCAAACAACCCACCAATTCTGCCACTTCAAACATGGTTTTGACACTGTATAAATGCGGTTCCTGGTTTAAAGTCAGATGATTTTTTAAATGCCCGATGACTGCCTGCGTGGTCGCCAGGTTGCCCGAGGTCTGAATGGTAATCAGGCGCTCACCTTCCACGCCAAAGGTATACAGCTTGCGAAATACCGAAATGTGATCGACCCCGGCATTGGTACGCGAATCACTAATAAACACCAGACCATCTTTTAAACGCAGCGCACAGCAATACGTCATAGCATTATCCTTTTAATTGTCATCCATTACTTAGCAGGCCAGAACCTGCACCATGGTCTGCATATACTCGATGCCGCCTTTTTCTCTTACGCCACGGACCGGTGCCACATCCCAATAATCCCGCCCGACGGCCAGATAGACATGCGAGTCTGGCTGAAAGGCCAGATTGCTGACATCAAAACAGTACCAGTGCTGTTCTAAAAATACCTCTACCCAGGCATGGCTGGCAAGATGTGAACTGTTGCTGCTATATAAATAACCGGAAACATAACGTGCCGGGATGCCTAAAGATTTACACATGGCAATTAGTACATGAGCATGGTCCTGACAGACGCCCTGTTTGGCCTGAAAGGCTTCAATGGCGGTGGTCTGCACCGAAGTTTGGGCCGGACGGTATGGCATATGGCTTAAAATCGCTTCTGACAAACGGATCAGGTTGTCACGATTCACCTGCAACACATACTGCCGTGCAAAACACTGCATTTCAGGGCTGCACAGCGTGCTGGCTGTTGGTTGTAAAAATAGATAGGGATTCAGCTGATCTTGCAGGCCCCATCGCATCTGCGGACGCAACTCGACAATGCCCTGCGCCATAATACTCAGACTTTGATAGCTGAAGCGCTGGGTACTGGTCATCCAGATATTATGAAAAGCATCCTGTTTAATCTCGGACTCACCCGGCACACTAATCGCCCAATGATGGACCTGTTGATGGGTATTGTTTGGCGGAGTCATTTTAATATATTGAATGCTGTTACAGGCCGGTGCCGAATAATGATAATGGGTCTGGTGATTAATCATGAGCCTCATGCATCGGCCTCGAACAGTTGCTGGATATGGTCACTAAACTGGTAAAAATGCATGCTGTCGGGCTGCTGCTTCAGCTTCATCCAGATTTCGGATAAAGAATCCCAGCCGGCTTGGGTCAATAATCCCACCACCACTTCAATATAATAGACCGTGCCCTGAATATCCTGCTTTAAGCGCAATTGCCGGTCCAGTTGCTCGAGATGCTGGCCCAATTTAAAGAACAGAAAAATATCAGATGCTTCAGCTTCTAAGACTTCATGACAATCTCCGACCACATCACAGATATAGGCCGGATTTTCTTTGGCATTTTTAATGTACTGGTTTAATTCGGCATAGGCATGTGCCGACAAGACCCCGCGTAAATCCTGAATATTATCTTTGGCATACTGAAACTGCTGATGAAAAGAGGCGGGCTGTTCCGGATTTAGAATCAGCTCATTTAAAGATGCCGCATCAAAGGCTGGCAAACAGAAGGCGTGTGCATACTGCAAGGCATCATCATTATATTTAAATGGAAACTGACTGCATAAATACTGGATGCGGGTCAAATAACGACCCAACCAGAAAATCTGCTGTGCATTACGACTCAGTAAAATCACATGATTCTCCTTGGGAGTTGTTATGAATGTAAGGGATCAACCACCCAGGTATCTTTAATGCCACCACCTTGAGATGAATTGACCACCAGCGAACCGGCCTGCTTGGCCACACGGGTTAAGCCACCGGGAACAATTTCAGTACGATAAGGCGAGCTGAGCACAAAAGGACGTAAATCAATATGCCGTTCGGCAATGCCCTGTTCGGTTAAGGTCGGACTC
This sequence comes from Acinetobacter sp. YH12112, assembly GCF_013418945.1. Lineage (NCBI taxonomy): Bacteria > Pseudomonadati > Pseudomonadota > Gammaproteobacteria > Moraxellales > Moraxellaceae > Acinetobacter > Acinetobacter sp. YH12112. The sequence goes on from NZ_VPBA01000018.1 coordinate 50,045, forward strand.
ACCGACAGATTCAGGGTCGGCTGGGCAATGTAGGCTTGCGGTGCGGCCAGAATTTTCATTTTAAACTCGGCCAGTTGCTCCTCAGAGGCTTGAGGACCAATCAGCATGCCATATCCACCTGAACCTTGTGCTTCTTTCACTACCAACTGTTCCAGATGTTCCAGCACATAGGCCAGATCATCTGCTTCGCGGCACTGATAGGTCGGGACATTATTTAAGATTGGTTGTTCACCCAAATAGAAATGAATCATTTTATCGACATAAGGATAAATGGATTTGTCATCGGCCACCCCGGTACCCGGCGCATTGGCGATGACGACGTGATGCTGTAAATAGGCCGACATCAGGCCCGGTACACCCAAGGTGCTGTCCGGTCTGAAACAGAGCGGGTCTAAAAATGCATCATCTACCCTGCGATAAATTACATCAACCTGCTGTTTGCCCCGCACCGTTTTCACATAAACCTTGTCATTTAATACAAACAGGTCACTCGATGTTACCAAAGGTACACCCATCTCACGGGCTAAAAATGCATGTTCATAATAGGCACTGTTATAACGCCCCGGTGTCAGCACCACAATAAAAGGCTGATCGACATAGGCATTTTCGGCCAGAATTTCTTTTAAAAGCTGTGGATAATGCTCAATGCCCTGAATATTATTCTGCTGATACAGCTCTGGAATCAGTTTCTGGCTAATCTTGCGGCTTTCCAGCATATAAGACACACCCGATGGCGTTCGTAAATTGTCTTCCAGCACAAAAAATTCACCGTGCTGATCACGGATAATGTCAATGCCACTAATCTGACTATAGACCTTACCCTTCAGACCATGACCAAGCATATTTGGCTGATAGGCTTCGTGGGTCAGCACCTGCAGTTCCGGTACGATACCGGCTTTTAGAATATCCTGTTGATGATAAACATCATGTAAAAACAGATTTAGCGCCCGGGTACGCTGGGCACAGCCCAAGGCCACTGTATTCCATTGCTGCCGGGCCATAACCCGCGGAATAATATCAAAAGGAATGGTGCGCTCGGTGCCTTCCTGATCGCCATACACGGTAAAGGTAATTCCCTGATACAGAAAATGTGCTTTGGCGGCATCATTCAGTGCTGTCAGTTCTTCTAAACTGTGCTGGGTCAGCCATTGTTCGATTTTCTGCGCGGCACTATCGGCAAGGCTCTGTTCGCCCGACAATTCATTAAAAAATTCAGATTTCAATTGTTCGAATAATACAGATGATTTTTGCTGCGGCAGCGAAATATCGGTCACCGAGACCTGCACCCGCTCTAAAAGATGGTCTGATGTTATTGTATCTATTGAATTTGTATCTTGATTTTCTTTCAGCATACAAACCTCATCATTGTTATCCTTTCCAATTTTATATAAGCAATTCCAGTGCCAATAATTGTGACTTAGCATTCACTCTTTCTTTATCGCCGATCTGTACAGATAAAACAAATCTTATTTTGCTTCATCTTGTATCAATTTATCGCCAGACCTCGTGCCTGCCACTTGCCAAAAAGCATGACATTTCTTATTGTGTGGACTATAGCCATGTACTCTCCAATATTTATCTCAGCGCTGATTCCAATATGTCGACACAAGAAAAAGAAACGTCCAATAGCCTCTATCGCCAGTGGCAAATCCTGTCCCGCCTTTCTACCGGAAAATGGATGGGCACCCGTGAATTACAGGAAATTCTGCAACGTGAAGGCATTGATATCAGCCTGCGTACCATCCAGCGTGATTTAAACCAGATTTCGCAGCGCTTCCCGATTGAAAATAATGGCACCGTCCCGCAAGGCTGGCGCTGGCGCTCCGATGCACCGCTACAAAGCCTGCCGCACATGACCAGCTCACAGGCAGTCACCTTTATGATGGTGGAAGAACATCTCAAACATCTGTTACCACCTAGCCTGATTGAGGAAATGACTCCGTGGTTTGATCTGGCACGGCGCAGCCTGTCGACCCAGAACAATGTCCGCCAGTGGATTAACCGGGTGCGGATTGTGCCGGCCATTCAGCCGCTGATTCCGCCAGTGGTCGATAAAAGCGCACAACAGGCCATTTATGAAGGCTTATTGCAGGATAAACAGCTGGAATGTGTTTACCATCCACGTACCACCGCTTCGGAAGAAAAGACCTATATTCTGAATCCGCTGGCGCTGGTACAAAAAGGTGCAGTGATTTATCTGATTTGCACCCGACACGACAAAACCGATATTCAGACCTTTGCCCTGCATCGCTTTAAATCGGCGGAGGTATTAAATTCCCGCGCCCTGCATCCGGTTAATTTTGATATTGATGCCTATATTGAATCCGGCGCGCTGGGCTTTAGAGTCGATTACAGCAAGCCGACTGAAAATATCGAGTTGAAACTGACCATGTCAGAAGCCGATGCGCATTATTTTGAAGAAACCCGTTTAAGCAAAGACCAGCAGATTATCCAGCTGGACAATGGCTTGTATCAGGTCATTTCCAATGTACCATTTACCTCGCAACTGGTGTGGTGGCTGCGCAGTTTTGGCAAAAAACTGGTACAGATTGAACCGGCAGAAGTGTCTGACGCTGTGCATCAAGTCAATGAATAAAAAAGGTCCCAAGTCCGGGACCTAACATTTGCTTATCATTTTTTTCAATTTTTTTGTTATCGCTGCTGATTTTTAGGGAAGTTGAACAGGATGCGATTACTGTTAGCATGCCAATTCAGCCGTATTATAACGAATGGTTTTTAAGGTCATCGTGCACTCCTCTCTGTTTGGATAAGATCACTGTAACGGCTCCAATATCATCTGTGAAATCATAAGATCTGCAGCTTAAATCTGTTTTTTTCTTAAACTCAATTTCCACTTTATTTATTCAGCACATAAAAAAGCCCGCGATCTCAACCGCGGGCTTTTTCACAAATTAGGATCTTTTAAGCAGATTTACGGGATTGGGCATTTTTACGAATGGTGATCATCACCAATTGAACTGCCGCAGGAGTCACGCCTGGAATACGACTGGCCTGTGCCAGAGTTTCCGGCAATACCTGTTTCAGCTTCATGGTGATTTCACGCGACAGACCAGATACGCCGTCATAATCAAAATCAGCCGGGATTTTGGTTTCTTCCAGACGTTTCATCTGCGCTACATCTTCATGCTGACGGTTGATATACCCTTCGTATTTCACCGCAATTTCAATCTGGTCACCGACTTGCTGCGATACTTCTGAACCAGTCAGTTCGGCAATTTGCGCAAAAGTGATGTTTGGACGTTTTAGCAGGTCAATTGCAGAACACTCTTTGGACAGATCAGCACCCGTCATTTCGACGAATTTTTTACCCATCGGGTTGTTTGGCGCAGCCCACAAGTGCTGTAAACGGCCTTTCTCACGCTCAACTGCATCCATTTTTTCACAGTAAGCATTCCAGCGTGCATCATCCACCAGACCCAGTTCACGACCAATTGCAGTTAAACGCTGATCCGCATTATCTTCACGCAGCATTAAACGGTATTCAGCACGTGAAGTGAACATACGGTACGGTTCTTTGGTTCCCAAGGTAATCAGGTCATCAACCAGTACGCCCATATACGCTTCATCACGTTTTGGCGTCCACTGTTCCTGATCCCAGGCACGGCGTGCAGCGTTCAAGCCCGCAAGCAAACCCTGCGCACCCGCTTCTTCATAACCTGTCGTACCGTTGATTTGACCGGCAAAGTACAGGTTATTAATGGCTTTGGTTTCCAAGGTGAATTTCAATGCTTGCGGGTTAAAGTAATCGTATTCAATCGCATAACCCGGACGCAGAATATGCGCATTTTCCATACCGCGGATTGAGCGCACCAGTTCAAACTGCACATCGAATGGCAGTGACGTTGAAATCCCGTTTGGATACAACTCATGGGTATCTAAACCTTCAGGCTCCAAGAAGACTTGATGCGAATCCTTGTCGGCAAAACGGTGAATTTTATCTTCAATCGAAGGACAGTAACGTGGACCTACCCCTTCAATCACGCCGGTATACATTGGTGAGCGGTCTAAACCGCCACGGATAATGTCATGGGTTTTTTCATTGGTATGGGTGATATAACAATTGACCTGTTCAGGATGCATCGAGGCATCGCCCATAAATGACATCACTGGAGACGGAAAATCACCCGGTTGCGCGGTCATCACCGAGAAATCGACTGAACGTGCATCAATACGTGGTGGTGTACCGGTTTTTAAACGGCCTACCGGCAGCTGTAATTCACGTAAACGGTGTGCCAGAGAAATAGAGGGTGGATCACCGGCACGACCACCGCTGGATTTTTCCAGACCGACGTGAATCACACCACCCAGGAATGTTCCGGCAGTCAGCACTACCGTTTTGGCATCAAAGCGAATGCCCATTTGGGTGACCACACCTTTAACGGTATCGCCTTCTACAATCAGGTCATCTGCCGCTTGCTGGAAAATATCCAAATTGGCCTGGTTTTCCAAAGTCTCACGAATGGCAGCTTTATAGCGAACCCGGTCAGCCTGTGCACGTGTGGCACGCACTGCTGCACCTTTACGTGAGTTTAAAATACGGAACTGAATCCCACCTTTATCGGCAGCCAATGCCATTGCACCGCCCAAAGCATCAATTTCACGCACCAGATGCGATTTACCAATACCACCAATGGCCGGGTTACAGCTCATCTGCCCCAAAGTCTCAATGTTATGAGTTAAGAGCAAGGTTTGTCGGCCCATACGCGCCGCAGCCAAAGCCGCTTCCGTACCCGCGTGACCGCCGCCGATAACAATGACATCGTAAACTTTAGGATAATGCATAGTGGTAAATTGAGAGATAAAAAGAAATGACAGAATATTATAGCAAAAGCCGGCGTATAAGTTGACAGATTAAGTCTATTTTATTTGGATTTTCTCGTGGTTTTTCACCTGATTGATTGCCTGGCAATGTAAATGAACGTTGCAGATATACCGCAAATAAAAACATTTCATATTAAAAATTAACCAGATATAGGTTGTTTTATTTTGATTATTTTTTATCCTAAATCATGTACTCATTACAAACAAGCACAGGTACGAATTATGAATAAGAAGATACTCCTCTCATCCATCCTCTGCGGTTTATGTTTATCTCCATTTGCAGCTGTACAGGCAAATGACAAAGTTGAAAAAGTGTACGATTCTCAGCGCTATCAGAATGTCTGTAAAGGCAAATCTCAAGGTGCTGCTGTCAGCTTTGCCTATCGTGGCATTATCTGGAACGGCACCTGCCAGCCACAGTTCTTCCCGGCAGACAGAAAACTCGATATTCAGGGTGATGAAGCTGCACTGTATACCACCTGTGGCCAAGACATGAATGCAACCACGGCAACCATTTCCGGTGCAGAAGTTCGTGGTAAATGTGCCCTTGGATTTACCCCGCCGCGTCCTGCTCAAATGTAAACTCCAACCCTATTCACATCTAGCCAAAATATGTGAACTCAATCAAGAAAACAGCCATTTATTACCAAGTAAATGGCTGTTTTTATTATTTTTATGGTTGATTTAAAACTCAACTCAATTACACTGAAACTGGGGAAAATAAGAATTAAATAGGATGATGCCATGCAAAGCGGCATTTTTACCTTCTTTCTACCGCTAACCTTGGCGGTATTAATGATGGGTTTGGGCTTGCTACTCAGCCCTAAAGATTTTATTCGGGTCAATCAGCAACCGAAAGTCATTTTTATTGCCTTGTTTACCCGGCAGGTCTTGCTGGTTGGACTGGCATTTATTCTCTGCCTGTTTTTAGAACTACCTCCTTTGCTGGCAGTGGGGTTAATGTTGCTGTCAGCTACCCCTAGTGGTTCCACCTCTGCCCTGTTCAGCTATGTCTATAAAGGTGATGTGGCCTTAAATATTGTCGTGGTCGCCATCAATTCGGTGATGGCCATTTTAACCCTGCCTTTTGTGATTAGTATTGCCATGCGCTATTTCATGGCCGATCAGACCGAAATCAACATGCCAATTGAGCGGATTGCCTATACCTTCCTGCTAATTTTAGTACCAGTCTGTCTGGGAATGGCCATTCGCTCGTCTTTTCCAGAGCTGGCCAAACGGCTGAGTAAACCGATTCGGCGCATGTCGGTATATTTTATTTTTGCCCTGTTCTTTTTCGCGCTCTTTCAGGAGCGCTATCAGCTGGCGCAGTATATGGAACAGGTTGGACTGGCCACCGCCCTGTACGCTTTTATCAGCTTGGTGGCTGGTTATGTGCTGCCACAACTAATGGACATTCCCGAACAGCAGGCGCGCTCCTGTGGTTTCTTTATGAGTATTCATAACACCGCGCTATCTTTAACCCTGGCACTGTCGGTACTGCAAAGCACCCAGATTGCCATTCCTGCCGCTATTTACACCATCTTCATGTATATGTTTGCCTTGATCTTTGGACATTTACTGGCTAGACGAATGCCGTTAAATTCGGTAAAACAGAAAGTCATAGAGTAATTTGAATAAACAGTAAAAGATATTTTGCATGAAGCAACTATCTTTTCACACAAGGATAAATTTGACAGGAAGGTTATATGGATTCAGGCATTATTACCATTATGCTGCCCTTGGCGCTGGCCATTATTATGGTTGGGCTGGGGCTGGAACTCACTCCCAAAGATTTTGCGCGCGTCACCAAACATCCCAAAGCGGTCCTGGTTGCACTATTTTGCCAGCTGGTACTGCTAGTCGGGATAGCCTTTTTATTATGTAAAATTCTGGCACTACCGCCGTTACTGGCCGTCGGCATGATGCTACTGGCTGCTTCGCCGGGTGGCAGTACCGCCAACCTGTTCAGTTATTTATTTAAGGGTGATCTGGCGCTCAACATTACTTTAACTGCAATTAACTCGGTCATTGCAGCACTGACCTTACCCATTATCGTTAATTTCGCAATTGCCCACTTTTTACAGGCTGACCAAAGCATTGGCCTGCAATTCAGTAAAATCTTGCAGGTATTCGGGATTATTATTGTGCCGGTGATTATCGGTATGCTAATTCGTCATTATGCCCCGCGACTGACCGAGAAACTGAATAAACCGTTACGGATTTTTGCAGTGATCTTTCTGATTTTAATTATCATCGGGGCTATTGTGCAGGAGCGACACAATATCCTGAATTATATTGGTGATATTGGCCTGGCTACCGCGCTGTTTTGTATTTCCAGCCTGGTGATTGGTTACTTCGTCCCACGCCTGTTTGGGATTAATAGCGCCCAGGCCCGTGCCAGTGCCTTTGAAATCGGGATTCATAACAGCACCCTCGCCATGACCATCGCCTTAACCGTTATGGCCAGTTCAACTGTGGCCATGCCGGCGGCAGTCTATTCTATTTTCATGTATATCTTCGCTGCCATCTTTGGCATGTTATTAAACCGCTTTGTGCCGATTGCTGAACCCAAGCCTGTGGTGGCAAACAGTTAAGTACTTTTTTCACCCGAGGATGTCGCGCTGGCATCCTTTTTATTTTGTACATTGGTAGGCGAAACCGATTGCCTTCCGCTACAATATCCTTTTGAAAAAACAAATTAGGTTATTCCTGTGAAGTGGTTACAAATACATATTACTGTTGATCAAGCTCAAGTCGACTTTACTGAAACATTACTCAGCTCACTGGGTGCCGTGAGTGTAACGCTGGATGATGCTGAAAATCAGGACTTGCTTGAACCACTTCCAGGCGAAACACCGCTGTGGAACAAGGTGATTGTGACCGGTATTTATGCACAGGACGAAAACGAAGAAATTGATGTGGCTGCGCTGGAAACTTTCATTCGCACTCAACTGCCAGATGCACCAATGCGTAGCGAATTCCTGGAAGATCAAGTCTGGGAACGCTCATGGATGGATTATTACGAGCCAATCCAGATTGCTGAAAAATTCTGGATTGTACCGGAATGGCTAGAGCCCCCTGAAGCAGATGCGGTGAATATTAAACTGGATCCGGGTCTGGCCTTTGGTACCGGTAACCATGCCTCAACGTTCCTGTGCCTGCAATGGTTAGGTAAAACCGATGTTAAAGATAAAATCGTCATCGACTATGGTTGCGGTTCTGGCATTTTAGGTGTTGCTGCCCTACTTTTAGGTGCGAAAAAAGTCTATGCCACTGATATTGACCCACAAGCGGTTTTAGCCACCCAGCAAAATGCTGAATTGAATGGCGTACTGGATCATCTGTTTGTCGGTCTGCCTGAAGAGTTTAATGAAACCTTAAAAGATCAGAAAGCCGATGTACTGGTTGCCAACATTCTGGCTGGCCCGTTAATGATGCTTGCGCCTGAATTCGCAACTTTAACCAAATCTGAGGGAGAGTTCGCACTTGCAGGTGTAATCGAAGAGCAAGTTGCTGAAGTTTCTAGTGTTTATTCTGAATTTTTTGATATATTAGAGGTCGAAAAACGTGAAGAAAACTGGTGCCGAATTTCCGGGAAGCGCCAGCCGCATTAATCAACCTCTATAGATCTTATGAGTGAAAAGCAGACCAAGTGCCCCGAGTGTTTAACCACCTATAAAGTTTCTGTTGCACAGCTTACAGTGGCTCAGGGCATGGTTTGCTGTCCCAAATGTGCCTCTACCTTTAATGCACTCTCGCATCTGGTGCAGCCAAAGCCTGCGCCAACCCAGCTCGAATACAACGGTTTTACTGGTGGACAGGTCAGTTCGCCGGTTCTGGCCGATCATGGTCTGGCTTTTGACGACACACATGAAACCCATCTGCTGGATATTTTTGACCGTAAGGTTGAACATTCCAATATTGATTTAAAGACCTACTTAAACAATCTGAATTATTTCAGCACCGAACCGATTGCCAGTATTCCCTCGATGAATCTGTCTGAAAATGAACTGCAGCAAGAACGCAAGAAACATGGTGCGGGCTATTACACGCTATGGGGCATTGTCAATTTCAGTCTGGTCGGTTTACTGATTTTCCAGATTCTGTGGTTTAACCCGAAATTCATGAACAACAGCCCTGCCCTGACCGTGGCCTTTAACAGGGTCTGCCAGCTGTTTAACTGTGAAACCTTTGAAAAGCAGTACAGCCTGATTTCAATTAACCGCGTACGGGTGAAACGCTATGACCATGAACATACCCTGTTCTCCGGCGAGCTGATCAATTTTCATGACAAGAGTCTGGTATTACCAAAACTGAAAATCACCTTAAAAGATGATAATGAAGAAGTAGCGACCTATGTGCTCGAACCGAAAGAGTATTTAATTAAAAGTCTGGCCAGCATTGAGCGGATTCCGAAAAACACCCCCTTCAAGTTTGAAATTCAGCTGCCAGTGACCCGAAAAAGCTTTGATACCTATAATTTAGAAATTATCAAGCCTTAAAAATTAAAAAAAAATGTAAAAAAAGTGCAGTTTTCTTGCTCACTTTTTCTAAGACAATGGTATGATACGCGCCACGTAAGCTTAGTGCTGCATACTCCTCAGTAATTCAAAACAAATAGAAACTCGCAGAATGCGCCTTATTTTCAATAACGCGTATTGAGCAGGTTTTTTCGTTTCGATTTTTGGTCTGTAACAATTATTAATCTATTGTTACGCTTATTTTTCGACCAGCGCTGTGAGTTGTGGCAAGCTAAATGTTCCAGTTTTAGAACTCTCGTTTTAGGATCTAAAACGGGGTTCATTTATTTATAGACCACATTTATATATCACTTTACCCAAGTGATATCTGATTTTTCGGATTAATTCGCATGAATAGCAAATCTCCTATTTTTACTGCACAATCTGATGTCGCTCTTCGTATCCACGTTGATCGCGCAGTTCGCCATTACTTTGCTCAATTGCAAGGCGAGCAACCTTCTCAGGTGTATGACATGGTGCTAGCAGAAATGGAGAAACCTCTTTTATCTGTAGTTCTAGAATATACACGTGGTAACCAGACACGTGCTGCCGAGATTCTAGGCTTAAACCGTGGTACTTTACGTAAAAAGTTAAAAGCTCACGGTTTAATGAGTGAATAAATGATAAAATGCTCGCGGCTTTCGTGGGCATTTTTTTTAACCGCATTTTGCTAATGTTTTAATCTGTTTTTTGATAACTGTGACGAAAATCATGACTATTAAACGCGCTTTAATCTCTGTTTCTGACAAAACTGGAATTGTTGAATTTGCACAAAATCTAGTGGCTCTTGGGGTAGAAATTTTATCTACAGGCGGTACATATAAGTTGCTTAAAGACAACAATATCGCTGTAGTTGAAGTTTCAGAGCACACCGGTTTTCCAGAAATGATGGATGGTCGTGTAAAAACTTTACATCCTAAAATTCATGGCGGCATTCTGGCTCGTCGCGGTCTAGACGAAGCTGTAATGGCAGAACACAACATCGATGCAATCGATTTGGTGGTAGTGAACCTTTATCCATTTGCAGCAACGGTTGCAAAACCTGACTGCACCCTGCCAGATGCGATTGAAAACATCGACATCGGTGGTCCAACCATGGTTCGTGCTGCGGCGAAAAACCATGCGTCTGTCGGTATCGTCGTCAACGCATCTGACTATGCGACTGTTATTGCCGAGCTTAAAGCTGAAGGCAGCCTGTCATACGCAACCCGTTTTGACCTGGCAGTGAAAGCATTTGAACATACTGCACAATACGACGGTATGATCGCATCTTACTTAGGCGCTCGCGTTGGTAAAGAACAAGGCGAAGCAGACAAATTTGCGCGTACGTTCAATACACAATTGAACAAAGCACAAGATTTACGTTACGGTGAAAACCCGCATCAATCGGCTGCATTCTATGTAGACCCAGCGGCAACTGAAGCATCTGTTTCAACAGCTAAACAGCTGCAAGGTAAAGAACTTTCTTATAACAACATCGCCGACACTGATGCTGCGCTTGAATGCGTGAAATCATTCGCGAAACCTGCTTGTGTGATCGTAAAACACGCGAACCCATGTGGTGTTGCGGTATCTTTAGACGGCATTCAAGCGGCTTACGACTTGGCTTATGCAACCGATCCTGAATCTGCATTCGGTGGCATCATTGCATTCAACCGTGAATTAGACGTTGCAACTGCACAAGCCATTGTTGACCGTCAATTCGTTGAAGTGATTATTGCACCAAGCGTTGCTGAAGGTGTTTTGGACGTGACTGGCGCGAAGAAAAACGTACGTGTACTGGTCTGTGGCGAATTACCAGCAATTGACGAACGTGCGCCACAAATGGACTACAAACGTGTCAACGGTGGTTTGCTGGTGCAAGACCAAGACTTGGGCATGATCACCAAAGATGATCTTAAAGTGGTGACCAAACGTGCTCCAACCGAGCAAGAAATTGACGACATGATCTTTGCCTGGAAAGTGGCGAAATACGTGAAGTCTAACGCGATTGTGTATGCGAAAAACCGTCAAACCATCGGTGTGGGCGCAGGCCAAATGAGCCGTGTAAACTCTGCGCGTATTGCAGCAATTAAAGCTGAACATGCAGGCCTCGTGGTTGAAGGTGCAGTGATGGCATCTGACGCATTCTTCCCGTTCCGTGATGGTATTGATAACGCTGCGAAAGCAGGGATCAAATGCATTATCCAGCCGGGTGGTTCGATGCGTGATGAAGAAACCATTGCAGCAGCTGACGAAGCTGGTATTGCCATGGTGTTCACTGGCATGCGTCACTTCCGTCACTAAGACAAAAACACTGATGGGTAATCACCCTTATTCGATACGCGAAAACGTCATTCGCAACTGTCCGAGGCAGGAGAATTTTGTTAAGAATGTTTCTGCGATTATTCTAAATCGAGAAATCAATTTGACGAGTTTTGCGAATGACAATGGTTTTGCCTACTTTTGCCGAAACAAAAGTAGGTCGAACCGAAGGTTGATTCCAGCAGTAGAATTTATATTAAAAAGATTCCAACGTGTTAATACAGTTTCAAAGTCCCTTACTGTACTTTTTACTTTATTAACAAAAAAGATTTCTAATCTTGCACAAAGTCCTCTCCTGCTTTCAGGCTGAGGACTTTATGTCATTTTCGATTCATGGAGTATGAACCGATGAACATTTTAGTTTTGGGTAATGGCGGTCGTGAACATGCATTGGCATGGAAAATCGCACAAGATGAAAAAGTTGCGAAAGTTTTTGTTGCACCAGGTAATGCCGGTACCGCTACTGAAAACAAATGTGAAAACGTTAATTTAAGCATTTTAGACAATGCAGCGATTATCGACTTTGCCAAAAACAATGCGGTAGATTTAATCGTGGTTGGTCCTGAAGCACCGCTTGTGAATGGTGTGGTGGATGCTTGCCGTGAAGCAGGTTTAAAAATCTGGGGTCCAACCCAGTTTGCAGCGCAGCTTGAAGGCTCTAAAGCATTTGCCAAGCACTTCTTAAAACGCCACAACATTCCAACTGCATTCTACGACGTATTTACTGAAGTAGACGCTGCCAAAGCCTTTGTTGAAAAAAATGGCGCACCGATTGTGATCAAGGCGGATGGTCTGGCTGCAGGTAAAGGCGTCATCGTGGCGATGACCAACGAAGAAGCATTTGCAGCCATTGATGACATGCTGGCAGGCAACAAATTTGGTGATGCCGGTTCTCGCGTTGTCATCGAAGAATTCCTCGCAGGTGAAGAAGCGTCATTCATTTGTATGATTGATGGCGACAACATCTTGCCAATGGCAACGTCTCAAGACCATAAACGTATTTTTGAAGGCGACCAAGGTCCGAACACAGGCGGTATGGGTGCTTACTCTCCTGCGCCTGTGGTGACTGCAGACGTATTTGAGCGCGTGATGAAAGAAGTAATGCGCCCAACCGTTGACGGTATGAAAGCAGATGGTCACGTATACACCGGTTTCTTGTACGCTGGCTTGATGATTGATGAACAAGGTCAACCAAAGGTAATCGAGTTTAACTGTCGTTTCGGTGATCCTGAAACTCAACCAATCATGATGCGTTTAAAATCATCTTTGGTTGATCTGGTTGAGGCTGGTATTGCAGGTAACTTGCCAGCAGAAGCTGAATGGGATGAGCGTAAGACTGTCGGTATTGTTTTAGCATCTAAAGGCTACCCAGAAACGTCTAGCAATGGCGATGTGATTTCTGGTTTAAACACCGAAATGACCGATGCCAAAGTGTTCCATGCCGGTACTAAAGCCAATGAAAATGGTGAGATTGTGACTGCTGGTGGTCGTGTACTTTGCGTGACTGCATTAGGTAACACCATTGGTGAAGCACAAGCAAAAGCTTTAGAACTTTGCCAAAAAGTAACCTTCGACGGCGTTCAATATCGTAAAGATATTGGTTACCGTGCGATTGCACGTGAAAATGCTTAATTCTCTCTTAGATTGATTAAGTAAAAAAACCCCGCTGAGTGCGGTAATGCCAGTCAGTTAAGCAAATTTTAGTAAAATGTAGTAAAAATGAGTGTATGTAAATACGCTCATTTTTTTATGTCTTTATCTGAACATTTAGAATCCACTCTTGAACATGCTCTCCCATCAC
>NZ_VPBA01000019.1:0-59010 GCF_013418945.1 Acinetobacter sp. YH12112
GTTGCCATGTCACTGAATACTCGTCCTAGAAAAGCGTTAGATTGGCTTACACCATTAGAGAAGTTTGCTCAGCTTGTTGATTATCATAAGGCTTTTGAAACTGTCGCACCTCATGTTTGAATTCGCCCACCTTTAAATTGATGAAAAGCAATTACACAAAATTATTTACAGGCTCCATCACTCTAAAATAGAGTTGCAATTTTTATTCTGCTTTATAAAAGCATGGTACGCGGATTCAATTTATAGGGCTTATATGTCGATTGTAATCTTCTATTATGCTTTTTATCTCTAAACAAACTTGTATCTTTTATGTCCAAGCTCAATCATTTTTGCCAATCTATTTATTGATCATTCACCGATATGAACATTATCTTATCGCTCCAACACCTCATTAGGTAAAACAAACTCTAACTTAATATCGTATGCAGTCACTGTCCGTGTACACTTTGGTTTATCTAGTCCTTTACATTTTTCATGACGGTCTAATTTATTGTTTTTTTTAAATCAAATTAATAAGAAATAAAAATCTCCTCTTAAAAGAGCGGTCGTACATTCTATTATTCTTCACCATCAAACTGCCAGAATACAATCCCCCAATCACTTTTAAAATCAGGAAAGATATCTCCCTGTTTAAAATATTGACGTGAATTTTCTTTGGCAAATGTATACCAGTAGCCGCTGCATGGGGATAAGAACAAGCAAGAAATTGCAAAATTAAGCGTGGCACACACAGCATAAGGCCACTGATATTTCTACTTGTTGAAATAAAAATGTGGCAAAAATGTGGCAAATAAAAAAGCCACTTACATAAGTGGCTGATTTATAAAATAAATTCTGGTGGAGGTGGCGTCAATTGAACTCAAATCCTAACCCATTCATTTTAAAGCTTTTTTATTGAATAAAAAAATTCATTGACCCAATTTTGACCCAATTTAGATTTAGTGCATTGAATCACTTTAATATCTTGTTCAAATCCTGTCTTAGGATTTGAAATGGTGTACCAATATTACCACTTCTACAATCAATACAAAATGTAATGATATATCGTTACATTTTTTGATATTTCTTTTTCATGTATTATCAACTAAGACTAATTCAGGGATAAGGTAATGTTTGAAACTATCGATGATTTAAAGAAAAAATTAGATCAACATCGCCCCCTCTCTCATTCAATTGTAAAAAATCTACAAGAAGATCTTATTGTTCGTTGGACATATCACTCAAATGCAATCGAAGGCAATACACTTACATTGCTAGAAACCAAAGTTGTTTTAGAAGGCATAACTGTTGGTGGAAAAGCATTACGAGAACATTTCGAGGCAATCAATCATAGAAATGCCATCTACTATGTTGAAGACATTATTCGCAAAGAAGAGCCTTTTTCTGAATGGCAAATTCGAAATATCCATCAGCTCATTCTAAAAAATATTGATGATGAGAATGCAGGTCGCTATCGCCAACAAAATGTATTAATTTCGGGTGCTACAACTACCCCACCCGACTATACATTACTCAAAGACAAGATGGCTCAGCTAGTCGATTGGTACAAGTCGGAATCACATAAGCTTCATCCCATAGAGCGTGCAACTAAAGTACATGCAGATTTTGTTGGTATTCATCCATTTATTGATGGTAATGGACGTACATCACGTCTTTTGATGAACCTTGAGTTACTCAAAGCTGGATACCCTCCCTGCGTTATTACAGTCGAAAATCGCCTAGCCTACTATGAAGCATTAGATCAATGGATGGCTTATGGAAAAACTGAGCCTTTCATTCAGTTGGTTGCTGAAGCTGTGCTAGAGGGGTTTAAACCATATCAATTAATTTTAGGAATCTAAAAATTCCCTATTATTTTTTCAGAATGATGATAGGGAAAATATTAGGTTATTAGCAACTCTGATATTTTAAACAATCACACTAGTCTATTAATTGCATTAACTCTTTACTCACATCCGTTTTCGGTTGAAGCATATCTGTTGCAAGTACGCGTTTACTCCCTAAAAGTCTATCCAATTTCACTTCAAAAGTTTCTAATTCCTCCCAATCAGGTGCAGAGATCGTTGGATAATACACATAAACTTCTTTCTGCTGACCGATACGATAAGCGCGGTCAGTTGCTTGATCTTCTTTAGCAGGATTCCAGCTACGCGTATAATGAATAACATGATTTGCCGCTTGGATATTTACCCCGAACCCTACTGCTGTAGTGGAAAGAAGAATTACATTAAATCCTGGCTTTTCTTGAAACTTATCAATTAAATTTTGTCTAGTTAACCCACTTTTACTGCTTGTATTGGTATCCCCATTCACAGTCGTTACATTTAAACCAAAACGTTCCATTAAAATACGTTTCAGAAAGACTTGAATTTCTCTAAACTCCGTAAAAATAATGGCCTTTTCATTTCTTTGCTGAATCATTTGCAAGGTATTGAACAACCAATCTACTTTGGGTGAATCTTTTAGTGTTGCCATTGGATCTTCTGCTAAAGGATGTGCACAAATCATTCTCAATTTGTGTAAGCTACTGAGCATGGCGCCACGATTTCCCTCAGCAGACAACTTACGAAAATGTTGGGCCACATCGGCATATAATTTTCTTTGTAAGTTAGAAATATGAATTGTTTTACAACTATCTACTTCAATTTTAGGTGGTAAATCAGCCACATCATTTTTCATTCGTCTTAGGACTTGAGGATCAATCAATGCTCTCAGCTCATTTAAGACTTTCTCATCACTGACTTCAGCATCTTCTATCGGTCTACGATATTTTTTCCCAAACTCATTTAACGGACCAAGTAAATTTTCCTGAATAAAATCGAATAGACACCATAAATCGGTCAAAGAGTTTTCCACGGGTGTACCGGTACAAGCAATTTTAAAATCCGCTTTTTGCGCTTTAGCCGCTTTAGTCACCATTGAGGTTGGCACTTTAATTTTTTGTGCTTCGTCACACACCATGATCCCCCAGTCTTCCCGTGCCAAAGAGAATTCTAAATCACGTAAGGTTTCATAAGTGGTTAACACAATCTCTGCATCACCACGCCAGTCTTCTTCTAACAGATGCGTAATGCCATGATTTTCACGCAGCTGTGCGGATATCAAGTGTTTAGGAATTTTTCTTGTTTTAAGATGATCGCCATATAAGCTTAAAATTTTAGGAAATTGGCGACTAAAAAAGCGATTGGCTTCCGCTTCCCAGTTTTCAAGTAATGAAACCGGCGCAACCACGAGCACAGGCTTTTTATTTTTGGCATTTTCCAAATATTCGCCAATAAAACATAATAGCTGTAAGGTTTTACCTAAACCCATATCATCCGCCAATAGACATCCACTGACCTGTTCAGGCGCATATTGATGGAGATGCTGTAGCCACGCAACACCATAACGTTGATGCTGTTTTAAACTAAATTCGCTTTGCCTAAAACTTGTTGGCAATCTTGGTGCAGGAAAATTGTTTCGATCAAATGCAAGTTGTGCTGCACGTTGTTTACTATACTCAGCCTCATCAATGTTATTAGCAATTAAGAGCGTATCTCTCTTTTTTTTCTGAGCAGAATTTTCTTCTTGCCTCACTTCTTTGTTATTCAGTGCATGATGTTTTTGACGTAATTCTTCTAAAAGTTGTTTGCTTTGCTCAATTGACAACTTTTGATCCGCATGTGGCAACGCCACTTCTGTTAAACCATCCTGTTCTGCAGCTTGAATACATTTTTCAAGTGCAGTAACCATGTCCTCTAGTTGAGCATCAGTATCAGTCTGATCATATAGATCAATTAAATGCTGTGGTAACCAACCTGATTCTCCACTGTTTCTCTGAATAAATTCTGAATGAAGCTTTGGTGCTTCACCAATGCCTATAACTCGATCACTATAGTTCGATAAATCCAAAACTTGCTGTGCTTGTGCTGCATCCTGATATTTTTGGATGGTCTCTAAGTCTTGCTTGAGTGTTTTTATCTCTTGGTCTAAAACACTTGTACGTTCAATTTCATAACCCGCCCATACAAAAAATGGCGTATTTCGTTCATATGCCTGAATGAAATATGCGCTTTGTTCTAGATTACTCAGCGCTAAGACAATTGGGTTTGTCTCTCTTTCAGAATTTTCGAGCAAGTTGAGCGTTGCCGAGGTATAGAGATTTAATTCATTGTAATTTTTGTGAATACTTAAGGTGTAGCTGTAAATTTCAGCTTGTTGTTTGGCTGCTTCAAAACTTTCAGGTGTCACCACATCTAGAGCATCTTCGCCCAACTGTGCAAATGGATTATGTAAAAATGCCTGAGCTTGCTCACCTGCCACACGCCGATTTGGCATTTTTTTAATTTCTTGCAGCACATGTTTCACCTCAGGCTCAATCACAACATGGGCAATTTCCCCATCTGGCAAACTAATACTGTACTGATCCTGAACCTGCTGATATTGATCAAACGTTGTTAACCAGTCATTTGGCGCTTCATCGAATACCGGCTGTACTTCGACCACCGCTTCTTGGCTAATCAGATTTTTTCTTAAATTTAATTGTAGCTTTTCCGGTGCCAATACAATGGTTTTTCTTAAAAAATTATCTAAATTGGCATTGGCTTTTTTGGCTAGATTTCTAATCTTAGCCAAATATCTTTGATTTAATGCTTTATCTTTATTTTGTATTCTTGAAAATTCTTTTAGCTGCTCTACGACTTTAAAATTTTGTTCATTCAACAAATATTCTTGACCATCTATTCTTAAAATGGCGCCAATACGCTCAGGCTGATTTTTGAGTCTAATATTTTGTTCATTCAGCCAACCATCTAAAATGATTTTAAAAGTTGAATCACTTAAACCACCTTCACTTTTAATGATCGGACGTACATTGGCTTGTCTAGGTAAATGTAATAAATGAATCACACTTGCATGATCTTCATCATTCAAGATCTGGTATAGTTCTTCCCAAGGTAAGACATAGCCCTCATCCGTCAAATATGCTAAAGCTTCTTCTTCAAGACTTTGCCAATAGAAATCTGCGTCCGTCATAGCATTTTGTAAAGACGGATACGTAATACCTAAGTCATTGTAGGTTAAGCACTGTGTTGGTGCTTGTGGCACATGTGCTTCAATAACCTCAGCTGACTTCTTTCTTTTCCAAAATGCCAATCTCATGCTAGATCCTAATATGAACGCTTATATCTTGAAGAGTCGTTATTGTTTGAAGGCTTTCGTGAAAAAAGACCAATTTCCGCTAATTTCTCGTCAAACCTACTTTCCCAATCCCCACTATGACTCAATGCTGTCGGTTCACCCCATCCATTTCTAAAGAGTACAGTATCTTTATTTTTAAGATCTCCAATAAAAATTCTTTCTTTTTTATCATTGTATGGCAATTTGTTATAGGCATAACAAGCATTACCTGTATCTGCAAAATCCACTACATATACATTATCAATTTTTAATAAAAAGGCATTATTTGTCTGCGTTGAGCCAATTAACTCTTTCAATCGACCACGGTTCATTTCACGAAACTTTTTATGTTGCGCTTGCTGAGAATTTAATGCACTAGGACCTAAAAAAATTTGAGAGAAGTTAATCTTATCTATAAATTTAATCCAATAATTAAACCTATTCACATCTGCAGTTCGACTAAATAATTTAAAGAACGCTTCCAAATCAGCTTTTACAAACCATTGAACCACCATACGTTTCGTATCAGAATTGACATTATTCCAACCTGCAGAAGAATCATATTGTGGATTCCCCCATTGATCTAATGCCATCTGCTTGAGTGTTTCATGCACCTTGTCACGTTCAGATGTTTTTGCATAACGCTCTAACAACGCCGCTAAAATATCGCGACTATATAAGCTATTCTGCTCTGACAGCGTAATAAAACGTGCAATAGATTTGAAATAGTCTTTTTCATTCATCTGTCGAATGGACTGAATAGAAGACTTGATTAAATCATCCCAAAACCAACTATTCGGTGCAATTCTTAGACTTTCAAGCTCCTTTTGAATCCCACTCGCATCGTCGTCTTGCAAGAATTGTTTCACAAATGCTTGGGTTGGCGTATCAGATAAAATGTCAGCATGATCAATTAAAGTTGTCATCCATTGTTTTGGACGTTGCGTACTTTTATAAACATTCGACTTATGACGATTCAATATATCTCGCAATGTCAACCAAACCGCTGGCTTCGCTGCAATATCTTCTTTCGCTAAAGCAAAATAACTATACAATAATGGAAAATAAACCAAGTTAATGATGCTCTGTTCCGCTTGATTAAAATGCTGAACAATACGTTTACCAATATCATTAAAAATAAGTTTTTCTTGGGTATCCGGCAAAACCTTACTTAATGCCCAAGCTAAATTTTTCCAATCTCTTCGAGTAAATTGTTCAAATCCTGAATGCTCAAGTTTCGAAATCGTTTTGAATATTTTGACATCTAATGGAATTGAATTTTCAAGATCATCAAATTTTCGTTCCAATACCTGTAAGGTT
This sequence comes from Acinetobacter sp. YH12112, assembly GCF_013418945.1. NCBI lineage: Bacteria > Pseudomonadati > Pseudomonadota > Gammaproteobacteria > Moraxellales > Moraxellaceae > Acinetobacter > Acinetobacter sp. YH12112. The sequence goes on from NZ_VPBA01000019.1 coordinate 6,478, forward strand.
TTCGTTAAACGTACAGGTTGAACAAACTTACTATATGTGGTTTCTTTTGGAAAAAGCAGGCTTAAACTTTGTTCTAACCGACGTTGCAAACGTTCTATTGTCATCGCATTACCTCGCCAACTGACAAGTTTCAACAGGAGATGAGACGAAATGTGGTTGTGGTTCAGCGTTTTCCTTTTCTTTTAAGCCATAAAACTGCATTCTTAATTCCACACGCCGCGAGGCTTCTTTACTGTCCTTTGCTGAGTTAAATGAAACACCACCTGCTAAAAAAAGCTGTTTCACTTGCTGTTTTTCCTGTTCAGTTAAAGACAAACCTGAACTAAACTTTGGATCAAGTAAGCTACACATCACCCATTCTGAACGTCTTAAACTTAAATTAAGATTGTATAAATAAGAACCATCCGTATCAGTAAAACCCTCGATCACAATTTGTTTGAACCATTTCTCACCTAAAGGATTATTCGCTTCCTCAAGGATAATGGGCACGATGGTATTGAGGCGGTTGCGCCCCACCTCATTTAAACGATAGTCATTATGTGCAAAACGTCCTGCTTCCCCAAAATTGATACGGTTGTTTTTACAGTCCACTTCAATGCCAGCATCTTTTAAACGTGCACTGTTCTGAATATTTTGACAAATATTTAAAATATCCGCATTACGCTGATCTTCTGCTTGCGTCGCTTCATTAATTTTCTTGGTCACAATCATTAAAGACACAGCCATAACCACAAGAAACAAGGTCATTAAAGCCGTCATCAGATCGGCAAAAGAAATCCAAAATGGCTTTTCACCTTCATCTTTAGATCGTGAGGTATTAGAGTACCGATTACCAAACATGACTTAAGTACTCCAATATTAATGTTTCTTCTGAGTAACAAGTTCTTCAAGATCTTCAACGAAACCACTTAAACCTTCTATACCTGTTGATAAACGTTTAACGGCTTGATCAAGAGCATTGTCATATACGCCCAAGGTGTGATTAAGGCTTGTTTCGACGGAGTTACCAAAGCTTTGAAAACTTTTCTCCATCACGTCGCCAATTTGATCAAGATAATCCTGCATTTCTTTCTTCACTTGATTTAATGCAGAAGTCATGTGATTCATATCTTCAAGCATTTTGCTACTCATACCAACTTCTGTCTGTGCTTGTTGAATAAGCCCTTCAAGTGTCGCGATTGCCTTATTCACACTGTCTTGTGAGTTTTTATAATCACCGAGCAAGGAAATCAGATTGCTACTTGCGCTTGTCAAATGGGTGGATGTTGTTGTGACCTCTGAAATCAACTGTGATGTTTTATCTGTAACCGTGGTTAACGATGAACCTGCCGTATTAAATTGATCTGCAGCAAGACGCATTTTTTCAGCACCAGTATTCATTCCTGAAATACTTTCTGTGGTCACTTGTGTCAGTTTATCCATATTATCTTTATATGCATTTACAGCCTGTTGGCTATGCACAATCAATTCTTTAATTTCTGTGCCTAAGTGATCAATCAACGCTGAGGATTGCTCATGCAATTTTTGTTGGTTATTGGCAGCCAATTGGTCTTGTTCCATACGTTGTCTTGCAATATCTGCCATTACATTCGACATGGTGCCCCCCATATCACCAAGTAACTCAGATACCTTGCCATTTAACTGCTCAATTGCATATTGTCCCTGCTCACCAATTTTTTCAGCACCTTGCGATAAATGTTCCACCATTTGATTCATTTGCTCAGACATCGCATTTTGCTTCGCCTGAATATCTTCAATCATTTTGGTGATCTGCATTTGCAAATTTTCCGATGCACTTTCACTATTGAGTTTCATATCTGTAATAAGCTGACTAAACCCTAATTGCATTTCTTTCATCGCAGATACAGATTGAGTCATCATCTCGCCCATGCCCTGCATCTGTGCACCAAAAGTAGATTCCAGTTTGGACATAAACCCTGTTAAAACATCGGTAATTAACTCTTGTACCCGACTACCCTGATCTCCACTGACCTGTTGTACACTTGATGCAATCTTATCCAATGGTGCTTGCAAAGTATCTGTAATGGATTGACCAATTTGCGTCGCCATATCCTGACTTGTTTTGGCATAACTCTCGGTGAGTTGACTCGCAAATGCGAGTTGATTCTTTTTATTTTCCTCGACTAAGTTTGTCATCATGACTTTTAAATCATTGACCAAACTGTCTTTTAATTGACGTGCATTGGTTTCATTCGCTTGACTAGATTTTAAAAGTTGTGCGAGATACTCTTCACCTGTTTCATCAGGTTCAAATTTCAAATCAATGACGCTAGTCAGTTTCTCGAGCTTTGCATAGCATTCTCTTAGCCAATACTTTTCTTTCCAAGTAATAAACATTGCAATACAGATCGCAAGCCCAGATGCCATAAATGCCTCACCAACACCCCCTAAAAGTAAGGCAAGACTGTTTTGGACTTTGGATGGATCACCAGCTGGATCAAAAGCTAGCAAACCAAATAGCAATCCAACAAAGGTAGCAATAATACCAACACCGGTAATAATGCCCGGAATGTGTTTATAGAAATCAACTTTCAGTGGTGTATCAATAATCGCGATTTGAGAAAAAAAAGCATCGCTTGAAACAGTGGATCGGGAGGCAATAATTTTTGACTCACCATCGACTTCTTCACGAATATCATGCAGAGAGTTCTTATAATTCTCCCAAGCATGTTTCAGTTCGCCATCTTCTGAAAAAATTTCGTCAAGCACATGTTTAGCTGTATGTGACTGCTGATCTTCTTTCAATTTTTGAATAATTTCATCAAAATTCTGCGCTAATCTCTTGGCAGGAAACCAATATTGTTTGACAAAAAAATACATTACAAAGGAGACAAAAATCACCATTGCAACCGGTATGACATAATAACTTTGTAAAAATTCTGCTATTGTCAAAAAACTCACTGCATACCCCATAGTATTTTTATAAATTACAATTAGAAAATTATATCAAATAACTTAATATGAATATCTCTTCTTTACTATGTCTAGGATAAAGAAAGGATATTTTAGAAAAACTAATTGGTGTTTAAAGACAACTTTTCCAAGATTTTTAGCTTAGCTTGATCAAGTCTGAACGGCTTTGTTGCATGATTTCATAACTATATGATTTTAAAAGTTTTGATTATTTTTTGATCCAAAATTAAATTTATTTAAATCAGATGCTTACATATTTATGCAACAAAGCCTAAAAAATCTAAAATGCTTAAAAACTATCGACTGCTCAACATATCAAAAATCACCCGTGCAAATATGCTGGCCTTCGCCGGATCAGACAGTAACTGCATCATCTGTTCCTGATGTGCTGCACTGCTGCCCAGAATGGCATCATCCATAGCTTTTGGGAAATCACCCAGCATGGCCTGTTCACGGGTATTGTTGGCAATCTGCTTCATCACAATCTCATTCTCCGCCAGCTTGTCCCGTACCGTATAGGCATAGTTCAGCATGTCTTTATCAGTCAAGTTATCGGTGATAAACACCTCATTCAGGCGCTCGATGATCTGTGACAGGAACTCTTCCTTCTTGTCACGTGGCTTGGCTGCACCGAGGTCATTGCCCGGTTCCAGCTTAAAATCTTCAGCATCTTCTTTCAGCTTGATGTCCTGCTGACGGATCTTGGACAGGCGGTAATGGCTCATGCTGACATTACTCAGATCCACTTCATCATCCTGGGTCGCGGTTTCACGCAGCAATGGACGCAGGTTACGCGCATACAGGCTGAGTTTTTCCAGTTCTTTGTCATCGTAGTCCACGATCTGTGACATAAACTCGTAGAAACGGGTAAAGCTGCCCAAGTCCTTTTTAAAGATCTCCAGCTTGTCTTTTTCCAGCTTGGCCTCTTTAAAGGCATTGTCGGCATTGGCAATCAGCACCGCATCATTAGTTTTCTTGCAACGCTCCAGCATATCGCGGGTGGTGTTATAGGCCTCAATCGCTTGGTTATAACGTTTCTGCCAGCGTTCAACTGCCGGTTTGCAGATGTTACTGATCGCGGCATTGGATTTGTTCTTGGTAAAGAAGGCTTCGACAAACTGCTCGACTTCCGTCCACAGGAAGATCTTGGTGGCTTTGAGCTTTTCAAACAAGTCAAAGATCTGATCCGGATTCGATACATCAGCCAGTTCTGCGGTTTGATAGTAAGGCTGGAAGGCCCCAAGAATGTCTTCAGGATCGTTAAAGAAATCCAATACAAAGGTGCCAGATTCCGCCTTACCTGGATAGGTGCGGTTCAGGCGTGATAAGGTCTGTACGCATTCCACACCGCCAAGTTTCTTGTCCACGTACATGGCACACAGTTTCGGTTGGTCAAAGCCAGTCTGGAACTTGTTGGCCACCAGCATCACCTGATAATCATCACTGTCAAAGGCCTTGCGCATTTCCCGTCCTTTTAGCCCCGGGTTCATGTTGCGTTCGTTAAAGGTCTGCCCGACTAAGCCACTGCTGTCGGTATCCTTGTCATTAAACTCAACCTCACCGGAGAAGGCGACCATGGCCTGAATGGACTTGTAGCCTTGCTCAGACACGTATTTATCAAAGGCCAGCTTGTAACGTACTGCTTCCTTACGCGAGCTGGTCACTACCATGGCTTTGGCCTGTCCACCCAATAAGCCCATCACGTTATTTTTGAAATGCTCGACAATGACTTTCACTTTCTGAGAAATGTTGTGGTCATGCAGGCGCACCCACTGATTCAGTCTAATCTTGGCTTTTTTGGCATCGACCTGTTTGTCGGCTTGTTCAATTTTCTGTTTTAGCTTATACACCACTTTATAGTTGGTATAGTTTTTCAGCACATCCAGAATAAAGCCTTCTTCAATGGCTTGGCGCATGGAGTAGACATGGAAGGCTTCCGGCTTGTTCTGTTTGGATGGCGGTAGCTCAGGATTGGGGACACGGCCAAACAGTTGCAGGGTTTTGTCTTTCGGTGTCGCGGTAAAGGCATAGTAGCTGAGGTTATTACTGCCCTTACGTGCAGCCACCACCGCATCCAGAATATCTTCCGAAGACAGTTCAGCATCCTCTTCACGCTCTTCCAGCATCAACACTTCTTTCAGTTGTCGTGCCGTAGAGCCGCTTTGTGAAGAATGCGCTTCATCGGCAATCACCGCATAGCGTCGCTGTTTTAGGTTGGTGCTGTTTTCAATGGCACGCAACACAAACGGGAAGGTCTGAATCGTCACAATAATGATCGGCTGTGACGTTTCCAGTGCCTTGGCCAGTTTTTCTGATTTGGAGCCATCGCCTTCTTTATTATTGATGCGTCCGACCACGCCATCGGCATGTTCAAACTGGTAGATGGTATCCTGTAGCTGGGCATCCAGAATGGTACGGTCAGTGACTACAATCACCGAATCAAACAGTTTCTGATTGTGTTGATCGTACAGGGTCGACAGCTGATGTGCTGTCCAGGCAATCGAGTTGGACTTACCTGAACCTGCACTGTGCTGAATCAAATATTTCTGCCCAGTGCCCTCCTCTAAGGCGGCATTGATCAGTTTGGTGACCACATTCCATTGGTGGTAACGTGGGAAGATCAGCAGTTCTTTTTTGTACTTGCGTCCTTCCCAGTCTTCTTTTTCTTCAATTTGCAGATGGACAAAGCGTCCAATGATATTCAGCAGGTTGTCTGGGGTGAGGACCTCATTCCACAGATAGGCCGTAGCATACTGATTCTGGTCTTCCGGCACGTCATTGCCTGCACCACCATCCTGCGTGCCCTTATTGAAGGGCAGGAAAAAGGTGTCTTCTCCGGCCAGCTGGGTCGCCATATAGACTTCATACTGACTGACAGCAAAATGCACCAATGCGCCACGCTTAAACATCAGCAAGGGTTCAGGCTTGTTGGTTTCTGGATCTTTCGGCAAGCGGGTGCGTTTGTACTGCAACATGGCATTCTGCACCGCCTGCTTAAACTCGGACTTGAGTTCCAGTGTCGCCACCGGAAAGCCGTTGATAAACAGGACTAGATCAATACGCCATTTCTTGGCCTGTTTGCCCATGTTCTGTAACTCGGCAGCCGTGGCATACGGGCTATACACCAGTTCCGGTACAATGCGGCAGATGTTTTTCTTGTAGTTGGCTAAGGTATCGGGATTGAGCGCATGTTCCGGTTTAAACTGACAGAGGAAAAAGCGTGCGCTACGGGTTTTCACGCCATGACGCAACACACCTAAAGTGCCATAGGTACGGGATTGTTCATCGGTGGCATTGATGTCGGCTTTCTTCAGCTGGGCAACCACGGCTTCTAGAAAATGCCGTTCGGTATCCTGTGGAAAGATGCGCTGAAACTTCTGCCAGTCTTGTGCTTGGGTATGTTGCACAAAATCCAGTACGTCCTGCTCATACAAGGCGGTTTCACGGTTGTAGCCTTGTGGCGTACCAAGTTGCCAGCCTTGAGCCAGCATCTGTTGAATAATATCGTTCTGGAAAATGCTTTCGCGGGTGGCATCCATGTTTATGATTCTCCATCGGCAAGCAAGCGTTGTTTAGCACGTTCCATAGCAAGTTGTAAGCGTTGTTCCAGGATTTCTTTGGGTGGCAAAACCGTCATGTATTCAGCCACATGAATATCCGAGCTTTCCAAGTCCAGCAATTCAATTTGCTCATGTTTTTTAGAAGTACAGAAAATAATGCCCAGCGGTGGGTTTTCACCTTCTTCCTGTTCGTATTTAGCCAGCCAGCGTAAATACAGTTCCATCTGGCTTTTATGCGAATGCCGGAATTTTTCAGTTTTCAGGTCAATCGCGACCAGTCGTTTGAGTTTGCGGTTATAAAACAACAGGTCAATGTAGAAATCATCTTCATCAATCTGAATACGCTTCTGGCGGGCAATAAAGGTAAAGCCTGAACCAAGCTCTAAAAGAAACTGCTCAATATCGCGCAAAATGGCATCTTCTAAATCCTTTTCCAGATAGCGGTCATTCAGATCGAGAAAGTCCAGAATATAAGGATCTTTGAGCAAGAGCTGCTGATGTACAACCCCTTGTTCCTTGAGCTGTTGCAATTCATGCAGAATGGTTTCGTCCGGTTTTTTGGAAATGGCGGTGCGTTCAAACAGCATTGAACCGATGCGTTCATCCAGCGTTCGTGTAGACCAGCGTTCCTGCACGGCCATGCTGAGATAAAACTCTCGTTTGATGTGGTCATCTATATACATCAGGGTTTTAAGATGCGTCCAGCTTAATTGTCCACGCACTGCATGGACAATGTTGATATCATCAAAAACTTCTGCAAATTTAACATAGTAGTTGAGCTGTGACTTTCCCCAGCCTCGGCCTAATTGCGCTGTCAGGGCTTTGGATAAATTGCCAATGATGTGTTGCCCATATTCTGCCCGCTCCCCTTTTAATATTTCCTGTCGGATACGTTGTCCCACCGACCAATACAGCAAGGTCAGTTCGGCATTGACGGCTACGGCTGCGCGCTGTTTGGCGGTATGAACAAGTGAAACAATATCTTGGGTCAGTTGTGGCAAAGCTAAGCTCGTTAATGAATGCTCACTCATGCGCTTAACTCCGTGTCTGCCTCAGCAACTGTTGGGGCTTGCCAGTGGCGAACATCAATTTTTCCAGTCACTGCGGCTGAAATGAGAGCTGTTCGGCGTTCTTGCATTAAGGAAATTGCATTTTCTGCAATTTTGACTAAATTTCGGTATTGTTCTAATAAGTTATCTAGATAACCAACTATTTCACGTTGTTCTTGAAGTGAAGGGAAAGTACCTTTTACAGCTCCAATACGCTCAACATTTAAATTAGCTTGTGTACTTTGAGTAGAGGTTTGCTCTAATGCTGGCAAAGCCGCTATAAAGCTATAACGTAAAAACTCAAGATCAATATCATTGTTTGGTTTAAAGCCCACTACACTATCTGGTGCATATGCTTCAAACCCCAAGATTGCAATATCTCCAATATTTGCAGCGATAGCCATCATCAAGGTACCTTTTGGAAATAACTGACTAACTTCTTTACCCTTTTCATTTAACGTTTGCGAATAAGAAGTAATGTATTTTCCTGCACGAGCAACATCACCAGTCTGAATAAATGGATAATCCCCATCGTAAAAGGCTGGATCATTTCTTGGACGATGACCAAATTTTCCACGATATATACGTGAGGCTAGCCGATAACTTTTAACAATCCAATGCTCCGGCACTTCCCCTAACCATTCCACACCGGAATCTTTCATCGGGACATTGGGATCGAGTCCTTTGGTCACGGCATGGCTAATCACCGCCTGGCGTTTTTCTTTAAGCAGTTCAATCAGTTGTTGTTGCTTTTCAATCAGGTGATCGATTTTGGCGGTTTCGTGGTCAAGGAATTTGGCGATTTGGGTTTGTTCTTCTAGTGAAGGATGCACTAAATGATTATTCTTCACTTCCTCCACAGTAATTTGAGGAATTGCTGTTTGTACAAACTGAAATAAATAAGGTTTACAACCCAGTAAATAATAAAAAGTAAATTTGGAATGTATCTTTTTATGCATTTTTGCATAAATTGTAGTTTGTGAGCATGTAGAGGTAGTTACAACCAACTTAGGAAATCCAATAGAATTCCCCCTTGCAGGAATAACAAAATCTCCTTTTTCTAAAACTACAGAACTTGAATTAACATATCCAAAAAAATGATCTCCTTCTGTCGCTGAATAAACAGGGAGCTTTCCATCTTCTATTAAATCTGCACCTAAAATGGTTTCCCCCATAGCTGATCTAAAATGATGCTTAAATTTTCTTAAATCCCAATGACTAGGAATCTCCCCCAACCACTCAACCCCTGAATCCTTATACTCCGCATAGGTCTGATACTTTGCCATTATGAATGCACCTCTTGCAGAAGTGCCATAATTTCACGGCTCACCGCATCTAAATCCGCATCAATCTCGCTTAAATCACGTGGTGGCTGGTACACGTAGAAATGACGGTTAAACGGAATTTCATAACCAACAATACCAATCTCACCATCTTTTTCGTCACGCTTGTCGGCATTGATCCACGCATCAGGAACATGCGGTTGCACTTCACGTTTAAAGTAATTTTCAATCAGTTCTGTGGTGCTGACTTTTGGATTCAGTGCAATGTTCTCCGCATCACGCAAATCTCCATCCTGTACAAACTCCACCACTTTGCCTTTATAAGCAAACTGGCCATACAGTGGGTTTTCTGCCTGTTTAACGACCTTGCTAATCACCGGTTCAGCTTCAGGATTCTTCCAGGTGATGGCATCTAACAGTTGTTTCTTCTCTTTGGCATCCAGCTTGATGTCGGTCTGCTTGAGGGCTTTTTTCAACACGTCATCAAACTGGTTAAAGTCATCAAACTGCTCAGTGCCAATCACCTCCTGTAAAGCTTGGGCTTTTTCCATCAGGGCTTTCTGGAACAGCCAGATTTTGCTGTCCAGCACCTCTTTAATGTCTTTTTCTTTTAGCTCAGGGAACTCGGCTTTAATCAGGGCACGAACTTCAAGCGCAACGTCCTGCAACTGACCATAAGTTTCTGCTGTCCACGCTGTACCAAAGGCTGTGCCCAATTGCGCATCGATACTTTGCATCACGGCATTAAACGGTTTCGGGGCAAAGCGTAATGCAGCAATCGCGTTATCCGTAATCTGTGCCGATAAACGTAATGGACGTTCAATGGTCACGCGACGATAGCCAAATTCATGACTGTCAAAGATTTTGCTGGCGAATGGTTTTTGCTGTTCGGTTTCGCCATCATTTGCCAAAGTATCTACTGCGACAAATGCACCATAGTTCTGGGTAATGGTGGCAATTTCAGCTTCAGTCAGATAGTTACGTTTTGAACCCAGCGACTTACGCATTTTGGTACTGAGGTTTGAGGCATTGATCAGCTGTACCTTACCTTTACGTTCAGCGGCTTTTTTATTGCTGAGTACCCAGATATAGGTAGCAATCCCGGTGTTGTAGAACATATCGTTCGGTAAGGCAATAATGGCTTCCAGCAAGTCAGCTTCTAAAATGTAGCGACGGATCTCACTTTCGCCACTGCCTGCACTACCGGTAAATAAAGGTGAACCATTCAGGATAATCCCGATGCGGCTACCGCTCTCGGTACTACTGGCATCACGCATCTTGCTGATCAGGTGCATCAGGAATAATAGTGAACCATCCGATACCCGTGGCAAGCCTGCACCGAAACGGCCATCAAAGCCTTTTTGTTCATGTTCATCTTTAATGTCTTGTTCGATCTTTTTCCAGTCCACACCAAAAGGTGGGTTAGATAACATATAGTCAAATTTATCTAATGCGAGTTGATCATTCGACAAGGTATTACCAAGTTTGATTCGGCTTACATCCTGACCTTTAATGAGCATGTCGGCTTTACAGATAGCGTAGGATTCTGGATTGAGTTCCTGACCAAACGCACGCATCACCGCATTCGGGTTCAGCTCATGCAAATATTCCATACCGGAAGAGAGGAAGCCACCCGTCCCCGCTGTAGGATCGTAAATGGTACGGATAATGCCATCTTTGGTCAGTACATCATCATCTTCCATAAAGACCAATGCTGTAGTCAAACGCACGATGTCACGCGGGGTAAAGTGTTCCCCTGCGGTTTCATTCGAGCCTTCGGCAAAACGACGGATCAGTTCTTCAAACACCAAGCCCATGTCATGATTGGAAATGCTTTTAGGGCTAAGATCGGTTGTTGCAAATTTCTGTACCACTTTATACAGCAGGTTTGCATCATCCAATAAACCGACAAATTCGATAAAATTAAAGTATTCAAAAATCTCGCGGGCATCTTTGGAAAAGCTTTGCACATAAGTGCTCAAGTTGGCCTTGATATCGCTCTGCCCCATTTTACTCAAATCCATGGGCGAGCTATTAAAGAAAGCCAAACCTTGGGTGGCACTCAACAAAAACTTTTCTTGTGCTTCTTCGGGTAGGTTCATCTTGGCGACTTCTTCATGTTTCGCCAACACAGATGCTTTACTGCTTTCTAGCACACACTCCAAACGACGTAATAGCGTGAATGGCAAAATGATGCGGCCATATTGCGATTGTTTGAAGTCACCACGCAGCAGGTCGGCAACCGACCAGATGAAAGAAGCGATTTGTGAAAAGTTATTGTTGGTCATAGTGTTCTGAAAAATCCTGGTTCTTATTTGACGCAGTAGCATCAACTGAAAACTTGCTTACCTTTATCTTACTGAAATTTTGTTGAACTTTTGGAAAAAATAGTGATTAATCACTCAATTGATTTAACTAGGCGACAAGCCTTGTCGCTATAGGCCACGTGACTTTAGTTGTATAAGCGATAGCCCTGCGACTTCTTCATTCCAGCAGCTAGGATGCCGACACGACTCCATGTGCCTTTTATAGACTCGATCTGCTAAACTCAATTTATACTCCCTTGTTTAAAGGAACTTGAACTATGCTCCTTACCCTCGAACAGAAAAAAAAATATATCCAAGCAACGCGCTTGCAAAACTATCAGGCCAGTTTAAAGCTGGAAGGCATTAACCCGTCCTCAACTGCACCGGCATTAAGTAAAGCTCAGATTCTACAGAAATATAAGAAATTCTCACAGACCTCGGAATCGTGATCAGGCTTCCTTATGGATAAATATGGTGAAATGGGTGACAGCATTTACTGTTACCCCGACTCGGACGTCCTCAAAAACAAACTGAACATTCAGGATGCTGAAATTCTGCAACAGGCAGAACTAGAGTTGACTGAGTATGCCAGCACACGCATTGAGTATGCGGAGCCACCTTACGATCTCAAATACCTGCAATCCATTCACTTTCAGCTCTTTTCAGACCTGTATGCCTGGGCAGGTGAACTAAGACAAGTGGCTATTGCCAAAGGTGATACCCGCTTTTGTACCTTCTCGCGTATTGAGATTGAAGCCAATAAGCTCTTCAAGCAACTTGAGCATCAGCACTATTTTCAAGGTTTAGCAAAACCAGTGCTTATCCAAAAAATTGCCGATTTTTATTGTGAACTCAACGTGATTCACCCATTTCGTGAAGGCAATGGACGCACCCAGCGTATCTTCTTTGAACACCTACTTGCTCACTGCGGCTATGGGGTACAGTGGAGTAAAATTAACAATAAGGAAGTATGGATTCAGGCCAATATTGATGGATTCAACTGCCGGTTAGATGGACTGATCGCTATTTTTGAAGCCTGCATAATCACTCCTGAATAACAAAAAAATTAAGGGAGCCGAAGCTCCCATCCATTACCGGCTTTCCAACTTGGCTTCAATCCACTGATTGATTTCCCAAGCTGACCAACCAATACGGTTTTTTGTGATTTTCACTTTCTTGGGGAAAGTTTCATCGTAATAAGGTGAATTTTCATCCATCATCTCATAAATAGTTGATCGACAAACGCCAGTAAACTCTATGACTTGTTTGATATTAATGAGTTGATTCATTTGAAAAGTTTGACCGACAAATGTATTCATGACGAGTTCTCCTAAGATCATTTAAGCGAGCTGTCTTCTGCTCAAATGATCAGGACGTTCTGTAGAAATTTATTCCAAATTGATCCAAGCCAATCTAATTTACCGCACTGACACTTTGTTGCAGCCCCTGCTGAATCTCCTGTATGTAATCCATCACATCCGTCTGACCAGATTCAGGCTTAGTTTCTGTGCTGGCATAAAACTCTTCCAGCACATCTACTCCTTCCTCACTATTGACCTCAAACTTCGCATTCGCAAAACCCTGTCGTGCGATATGATCCAAAGCCTCCTGATAAAAACCTGCCTGTTTACTTTGTTCATCAATCTGTGTCGCTGTACGAATGGCTTCATGTAACTGAATCCCTTCCCTTAACGTCAGATCCACGTAATACACGGGTTGGCGATAGCTTTGCGTAGTACTCTTTCCCCTTAAAGTCAGCTGTAGGGGCAGACATGACAACAACCCTCCCGATGCCGCATGGTAGTAAGCTAAACGTGCAGCCAAGGTTCGGATGCTGTTAAAGCCAGTGGTTCTAAAGATGAAAGTGCCCAGTTCATCCGATTCATCCAAATTGACATGCAAACGCCCATAAGGCTTGCAGTGTCCACCTTGTGCCAACGAACAGAGATCTGGCGATGGACACGGATGCTGTTCGACGCCTTGACTGGTCAACCGCTGGCAGGTCTGTCCGTTACCTACACAAATCGGTCGTCCCATCTGTCGGTCAAACATGCTGTACTCTGCTCTCAGATTCAGATCAGGGTCATTGAAGATCATTCTGACTGGAATGGAGCGCAGCTTTTGATTGGGAGCTTTGGCCCGTAGCTGCTCATCCAGTGGATGCTTGATCCAGCCGTCCTTACTCTGAATCTGACTGGTGATGGTGAACTGGTCATCTTTTTCTGGTAGGCGTTTACCATTCTTTTCGACCACCTTGCCAATACTGATACGACCAAGTACAGGCGGGGTAATTGCTAGACCTTTAATCATGTTGAATCTCCTAGAAATATTGAATAAAGAAATAAAAAATCCCATGCGCTGGGGCATGGGATCGGTATAGGCTTAGGTTAAGTTTGGTTGTTGTTGATTAACGATTGCTATAGATCTGGAAACGTCGTGTACCTGCACGGGTGAGGGGAAATTGTTCCAGCATTTCTGGGTGTAGTTTCAGCAAGGCCTTACTGTCCAAGCTGACAGAGTCCTTACTTTTCTTCCAGGTCACTGAACCGTTTGCAAACGTAGCGCGTTCTGCATCTTTCATTAAGGCCTGTATTTGATGCTTTAGTTCATCAAACTGAGTTTGGTGTTGCTCAATCTGGTTCTTCTCCTCAATCAATTGATCGAATAACTGATTGGCAAATTCCAGCTGACTGAGATCTTCTACCGTTAAAGGCTGATGCTCAGGATAGAGTTGCTGTAAGGCTTGTGCTGCCGACTCACTGGCATCTGCTGCCGGTGGCATATCACGCTGTACACATTCCCAGAAGTAGCGTTCCGCATGGATGATCTGTTGGATCAACGCTTCGTTGCGGGTGACTTTAAAAATCCGGGTTTCATGTCCACACAGCAAGACGCAGATATGCGCAGCCTGTTTACCGGTTACGGCCAGTTGATGCTGTACCTGACACAGAACATAGAGTGGAACACCGTCCCGCCATAGTTTACTGCCATACTCTCCTGCGGTTTTACATTCAAGGATCTGTACCTCATCGCTACCGACCACAGCATAGTCCAGATTGGCCAGCATAAAGGCTTTATCCGGATCAGGGTGCTGCAACACAGCATTGACCCGACGCACCTTATTGTTGGTCTGCATGCTGTAGTATTCGGCGACTAAAGGTTCAAGCTGCTTGCCCCAATATAGCGGTGCATGGCCTGAGCTTTCATCTTGAATGTTTTGCTGTACCCGACCCGTCTTGATCATCCACAGTTCCAGCATCGACATATGCGGATTGAGTCCGCATGCAGTGGCTGCATCACTACTGCCAATACCCTGTTTACGTACTTCTAACCACTGTTGATGATTGAGATCTTTGGTGTTGGCTAATCGTTTGGCTGCCATACTACGGTTGTTTTTATTTGATGCTGCTGGCTGCTGTGCCAATGGTTGTAATGGCAACAGGGATGGGTGAGATAGATTTGATAATTGAGCGACGTTGTTCATGATTTATCTCCTGATCATTGAATCTACAAATTTGCGGCATAAAAAAAGCCACATCCGGGGAGATGTGGCCAAAGGGTAGTTTTGAGGTTCATGGAGAATTTAACCTTGATAGTAGATTAAGTTCTCGATCTTAAATAAAACTTAAGCCAGTAAATAAAACTGTATTAAGCAACCAATCTCAAGGCCTGTTCCAGTCCACGCTGTTTGAGTGCTGCGCCTGCACCAAACCATGCGGAATCAAGTCGGTGATCGGTACTCATGGCTCGACGCTCATGGTCTGCAAATTCAGTGATCGAACACAGCAAACCATAGGCGGTATCTTTGGCAGAGGAAAGTTCTGCCCCTCGTCCCTGTCCGTTAAACATCTCCATGACTTTACTCATGGCCCGTCCATTTGGCTCAGTTTTATTACTTGTGGAGTTACTGGCTTGTGCTGCCACATTCCGGTAGAACTGGATAATGTTATCCTCCTGGTCTTGTACGCTCATGGTTGTGTTATTGAACACAGCATCAAAGAAGGCAGCGGCTTCACCCTGAGTGACTTTACGCTGACTGAGCTGTTTCATTTCATACATGTGCTCATCCCAGGCACGCACGGAAATACCCAATTGCTGTTTGACTTTCTCGGCATCGAACTTGGTGCTATGTGGAACTTTGACTACACCAGCACTGCTACTCTGCCCACGTAAGGCAATTGCCAAAGTGTTGTTACACACCACACGAATCGAAGTGAACTGTGCCGTGGTTGCCAAGGTGCCATCACAAGCGGTTGCCAACAGGATGTAGCCATTGCTGACATCCTTACCTTTGAGTGCAGTAGATTGCCCTGTACGTGCCAATGCCCAGAATTTCTTACCCCCCTTGAGTACACCCGCAGTTTCAAGCTCAAAGCCCGATTGCTCAGTCAGATCCCGGTAGAACTCCAGAATCTCTCTAGGTTGTACTTCCTGATAACGCTGGCTAACGACTGATAAGGGGGCATGGGTATCAGAACGGTAGAGTACCCGTTGTTCTTCATAAGGCAGGATGATGCTCTGTCCACGTTCATTCTGTGCCATGTAGCTGACATTAGAGGATTCAATGCGCCAGTCCATCCCTGCCTGTTGTGCCCAGATTTCAATCGGTTGATTAGGGGTCAGTTGATTACCCAAGCCATGCCAAGGGGTATCACCGACATAAGCCATTTGTTCAATTTGATGTGCCATAGTTTTAGTCCTTATAAACAAAAAAGACTGCTCAATCTCACTCCCTTTATCAGGAATGAAATCGAGCAGTCTTCTATTTGATCGATGTAATTAGAACGGACTTATCACTTGATAAATCCAATTCCTGATTGATTCATATTGATGTTATATAACTGAAATATGTTTCAATCAGTCTTAGGAAACTTAGATCTTATGATGCTAGTAGCATAGCTTTCATCTCGCGGTAGTCGCATGATGCGTTTAAAACCACTTTTGCGGTTTATTCAAGATGGCTTTTTTGAGTAATAATGTATAAATCAAAAGTGCTGTGTTCAGCCTTTTTTGATCCCTCGTCTGCTGTCTATTTCAAATTTTCCATGCCCAAAAGTTTGCATACCCTTAGTAGTCTTTACCCTCAACCTTTGGCTTTCTTTGGTTTCCTTTGTGAGATACAAGCCAACTGTGAGTAATTTCTCCAAATCGCCTTCCACCTCCCGTGACAGTGTGCCAATGCCTATCTCATTACCCTGCATTATCAATTGGTTGATATATGCTCTATTATGCAGATTGTAATAAGTCCCTTGTTGGTTAGTCAGTTCAATCCACTTCTCACCAACTTGCTGTGCCAGATATGAACCTTTACGATGTTTATCCGCACTATAGATCAATAGCAAATGTACGTGATAACCACCATTTTCTGTTCCTTGCTCCATTGCCCAAGCGTAACCATGTAGATTTTCAAAACAGGTATCTTGATTTGATATGCGATTTCGCATCTTCTCAAAATGCTGATAAAACTGTTTAATATTGATGTCTGTCTGAGCTTCTTTTGTATATTTCAAATCCACCCGTACCACTAGTATCCGTGAATAATGCTTAAAAAGCTTCGTGAGATATTCCGCAAGACTTTTTGCATTATCAACTTCCTGTAAATGAAACTGCTGAATATCTGTATAGATACTGCTCTTACAAAGCTGAGCCTGTTGCAGTAGTTCCTGTAATTGTTCAGGTGTCAGTGAAAGTACAAAGTCATAGTTATCAGCTGTTTGATCATCTGATCCTATAGGTTGAAAAGGACTATAGCGTATCCCATCTAGTATTAATTTCAGCTTGATGAATGCTTGTAGGTAATCGCAGTAAAACAAATCTATATCATAGATAAGATCAAATTGCTCCAAAAGGTATTTGAAGTACGTCAATTGTTCAGAATAAAGTCCACAACTAATAATTTCTTGTGTGAATTTTTCAATATCCAATAGAATTTGGCTTTCTGAAAGTGGTTGATTTTGTCGTTGAGATGTCATAGTGTGTATTTCCTTTAGTTGGTTCATCTCATCAGTCACTTATGTATTTTTTTATTTTGAAAGCTATCTTATCTTGTTGTACCAATATTCAGTCAGGTATTGAATTCACTTACTTTTATGAGTTTGGGTTGAAGGCTTGAATAAATCTATGATTGCTCCGATTACGTATAGATGAATATGTGTTCACTATCATTAGTTGATGCAATTGAAATCGTATAGTTTATTGAAATCACGGTATCATCAGATAAATGTGTTTTATTCTTTCTGTGAGTTATTGATAATCCTAAGCTTTATTTGTTTATATTATAAACTACCGAATAAGACATACTAGAAAGACACCTCAATAGTTCCTAGTGGCAAGGGCGGTGTTTCTTAAATACCCCCATATTACGGGCTATATGGGGGTGGTTGAGTTAAGCTAAAGTTAAGTCACTGATTCGTCAATTGTTAAGCTTAGTTTTGTTGTATGTTCTTCCAGTTTCAATGGCATTTTTTTAACTGTGGATCTTAAAGCTTTCTTACTCACAGACTCTTTTTTAACAAACAAGTTTGTTAAATATTGACTCATGCTGAGTTTGTATCTTTGATTGGACGAGACATCCTGTAAAAAAATAGCCTGCGAAATAAAAAATGGAATAAGATCAGAAATGACTAATTTGTCATTAGCCATCTTACTATTTTTGATAAATAGATATTTCACTGCCAATTGTTCATGTTTTGGAATCAAGCTAATACTATGTGCTAAATCTTCAAGCTGACCAAAATTCATTTGGTTTCCTCGCTTTTTCATTTCAGCTTCTACAGTTTTTGTCCATAATTCTACAACATGCTCACTGAGCTTATTTTGATTTTCCGCTAATTCAGCACTATCAAAAATCAATACAACATCCAAAGAAACACTTTGATGCTTCTTACATTCCAATAGAATATGTTGAACATCCTTAAAGTGACGTTCTTTACCTGATAACCTCGTTTTAAATTTATTAAAAAGTGACATTAATCCTTTTTTTACATTGGAGTCACTTGGCAGATTAAATTGCCAACGCATAAGAATGCGTTCTTGATCAAAAGCCTTTTGCCACAACTTTGCATTTGCATACTTTAGATATGTTAAAGGTTGCTTCATTTTCTTTTGATACTCTGCGACCAATACTCGCGCCTTTTTCATCAAGTCATTAAGCTTTTGAACTTGCTGGTGATGCATCTTCAATTGTGAAAGATCGGACTGATATTCTTCATTAGGACGAGATTCAAACATCTTAGTAACCAAAATCCAATAACCTGATTGAATACTCAGCTCATTTAACTTATTTTCAATATCTTGTGTATGAAAGTCATAAAGTAAAGAAAGATACTGCCCCCCAACAACAGACATTTCTTCAGGATTACATTCTCGTTTTGGTACTACTGCAAAATAGGGATTTGAAGCACTTAGTAAATTATCGATAAAATGTTCAAACCTGACCAGAAAACTTAGAAGTTCTGCATCAAGAATCTCATTTTTAAATAATATTTCAGCCCAAGTGACACGTTGCTTATTTTTAATTTCAGTTTTCCATATGCCATTTTTCTCATCCAAGACGTAATCAATAAAGTCTTTCAAAATGGGGATTTTTGATGGATTTATTAGATCTTCATCTTTAGGTGCACCAACATGAAGCTTTTCTATTTTGAAAATAGGTTTACTTTGAAATTTTGGTCTAGGTTTTGATTCAACAATGTCAGCCAAAGGTAAATTATTGGTAATATCAAATTTTTCACTGTAGAAAGAAGTTTGGTTAACCTCAGTCCTTCTTTGATATGTTACAGGCCCTTCATTCACTTGAGATTTTTTTCTTCCTGACTGATTTGAATTTTCTGTCTTCTGTTCACCCCTACAGCGACTATATTTTTCCTGTTTTTCAGGTGTTGCTAATTTAGTCTGAATTTTTTTAGGGTAGGTTGATGATCGATAAACAAAGCTTACTATAGATGGATGTAAATCCTCATGATGTTTCTGGAAATATAGATACTTACTAGAAATAAATAAGTATTTAATCCCCCAATACTCTAATTTTTGCCTGTCTTCATTACTAAAAGAATCATCTATTCCAAACTTTAATTCAGGTTGAAGCTTTCTTAATTGCTCATTCCAATTGATAATTTTAAAAATAATATCGTGCTGATAGTCTTGAAAAGTGGAATGGATACTTTGCTCAATCTTATCCAAATCTTCTTTGGAATAACATAATTCATTTAAATCCCTATGATTACGCCATTCGTTTATTTTTTTTGTGTAAAGTGGATTCAACCACTCATTTAACAACACTTTATCAGACAATCTATGTTGCAATTTTTCATTAAATTCTGCTAGCCACGATGATTCAGTCAAAGTCAAAGATTGCAAAAAAATGACTACATGGAATCGAAAGCCATATATCCCATCATCTTCAAACTTCACATAAAATCGTAAAGTATCCGACTGTTGTTTCAGAATATCATTCAGCGCATTCTCTAATAGAGGTTTTAACAAAACAGCATTTTCTCGCCAATTTTCAATCGCATCCCCTTTGAACTGATCCGCTTCAATTTCAATATCAAATGCTAAAAAGTATGCACTCTGGGTATTTTTTAAAAATAGCTGTACGTCTTCAAATTGATATTGATATTCTAAATCTACATCAAATCGCGCTTCATTTTTGGCTAATAATTTTAGCTGTTCTCGTACGGGGTACACTTCCTTTAACCAATGGGTCAGTTCATTGTCACCATATTTTTTTAGTACCAAATTTCGATATTCACGTAACCTCAAATCAGAGTATAGCTTCCTACAATCTTGTGAGTATTCTGTTATTCCAAAATTTCCAAGCACTTCATCTTTGACTATTAACTTATCTGATTCTGTTTGAAAGGACGCAAAATCATTTACAGAAGGAGGCGTAGCTTCGACGGACAATTGGTAAAAATAATCTTCACAATTACGATACCATCGAATCAACTCTAAGGAATTTGAAACTGGTGATGAGATGATATTAAAACAACCATCCTTATCAAAAATAGAATGTGAATAGCGGAGTTCCATAATCTTAAATAAATCACTGCTCCGCACGAAGGAAGAATTGCTCAAATAAGTAGTATTAGACACGCTGAAATACCCTAAGTTATTGTTTTATTATTCTATAATGAATCATTTACTCTTTTTTTACTACAGCAAACTCAGGTTTTTATCGCAGCAATTTTTTACAGATACAACAGCAAATTTTATAACTTACAATAATCATTGCACTCAATTACAACATGCTAGACAAGTATTTCCACCAACCAATATTTCTATCAGACATAAAAAATCCCCCTTGAACCAATATGCTTCAAGGGGGATTTCAGTTTATTTAGTCTTGTATAAATTAATATCAATATTCTATCCATATTTTAACCTGCTCTCCATACCACTCCATCAATCTCACCCGCTCATCCCAATATTGCGCTCGGTTATATGCCGAGCGAATTCTATTCTGGGGCACATGTGCAAGCTGGCGTTCAATGGCATCTGGATTAAACAGATTCGATTCGTTTATAACTGTACTGAATAGCGATCTAAAACCATGTGTGGTCATTCGTCCCGCATAGCCTGAACGTTTGATCACAGCCAAAATAGACTCGCTACGCATAGGTTCTTTGTTATTTAAACGATGTGGAAATAGCAGTTCTTGATTATGGGTAAGCCTCAAAGCCTTTAGCTCAGCAATCATCATGTCCGTCAACGGTACACGATGCGGAAGACGGTTCTTCATCCGCTCTTCAGGGATATCCCACTTACGTCCTTCTAAATCAAATTCTTCCCAACGTGCTTGCAGCAATTCACTAACCCGAACCCCTGTCAGCATAATCAGAATAATGGCATGATGCGTTTGAGCATCACTTGGGTAAGCTCTTACCTTTCTTAAAAATTCAGGCATTTCAGAGGCCGAAAGCGAAGCCAGGTTTTTGACCCGTTTATTCTTGAGGGCATAAACTAAATCACCTGCCGGATTGTCATAGCGGTATCCATGCGCAATAGCGTATTTCATGACCATGCCACAACGAGACAAAGTACGTTTTGCAATTTCAAGCGAGCCTCTTGCCTCAATTTTCTTAATGATCTGCAGAATCTCAGGTGCCTGAATCTGATTAATACGCTTATTAGCAAGAACAATATAAAGCTCATCCAATGAAGCTCGAACATTACTGATGTGTTTGGATGACCAGGTTTCTTTTTGATTATTAAACCAATCTTCTGCAACTTCTTTGAAATAGGGCTTTAAGTCTTCATGCAATACTGAACGTGAGTATCGATGCTTAAGCTCATATGCAAGCTCCCTTGCCTTTTTTAAGCTTAAATCTGGATATGGGCCAAGCGACTCAGACTTACGTTCACCATGGACAGTGACGCGTACATTCCAATATTTTTGACCTTTGGTGGTAATGATGAGGGATAAACCATGTAAATCCGAAAGACGATACTGTTTATCTTTCGGCTGTGCTTTTCTGCATTTAGTATCTGTAAGTGGCATGTCGATTACCCATAATTGATGTATTAATTTCTGGGTAAATTTTCCCAATATTTACCCGCAAAGAGCAAATATGGGGTCAAATAGGATCAGACAATATCGGACAAACAGGCATAAAAAAAAGCCTTTAAACATTGAGTTTAAAGGCTTTTTTAGATTCCGATGGATTACTTCGGAAAGAATTTTGGTGGAGGTGGCGGGAGTTGAACCCGCGTCCGCCAACACTACGCTCGAGAATACTACATGCTTAGATATCGTCTATTGTTTTAACACTTTAAGACCCGACGAACAGGGTTCAAAGTGCGATCCTCTAAATTTGGTATAAAGCCCCGAGGCTTGGCTCTATACGGACTTGTGTGCGTTCGCTTCGGTCGGGTTCACTGACCACAAGTATTCAGTGAAGCGGACAAGCGGCCCTTAGGCAGCTAGAGCGTAAGTTTCGTCGTTTGCGACTATTTAAATGCAAATTTGATTTACGAGAGAAAATGCGCTCTCGGCATGCATCTATGAGTTTCATCATCAGCGTCGAAGCCAATAACACCCCCAGACTACAGCGCCATCATAGCATAAAAGTTGAAAATTACGAGATCATTTCACAACTATTCACCGCAAGATCTGCGCTTAATAACATAATTGCGCTAATATTTTAAATTTCAAGTCAGATAACAGTATAAATTATGACTTATTTACTCGCCCTGGATCAGGGCACGACCTCAAGTCGCGCGATTATTTTTAATGAACATGGGCAGGTTCAGGCCAGCGCGCAACGCGAAACCCAAATCAACACCCCGCAATCCGGCTGGGTGGAACAGGATGCCCAGGAAATCTGGAGCAGCCAGATGGCTGTGGTGCAACAGGCGCTAGCATCTGCACGGATTCTGGCCAAAGATATTCAGGCCATTGGCCTCACCAACCAGCGGGAAACCACCATCGTCTGGGACAAACGCAATGGCCAGCCCTTGGCGCCGGCCATCATCTGGCAAGACCGGCGCGCAGCCGACTGGTGTAATCAGCTGCTGCAACAGGGACTGCAACAAAAAATACAGCAGACCACCGGATTATTAATTGACCCTTATTTTAGTGCCGGCAAGCTGGTCTGGTTGCTTAAGCATATTCCCGGTCTGGCCGAACTGGCAGCGCAAGGTCATGTTGCCTTTGGTACCGTCGATAGCTGGCTAATCTGGAACCTGACCCAAGGCGCCGAGCATGTAATTGAAGTCAGCAATGCCTCACGCACCATGCTCATGAATTTACAGACCCAAAGCTGGGATGAAGAGCTGCTGCAACTTTTTCAGATTCCCGCTTCGGTCTTACCAAAAATCATCAGTTCCGACCATTATGTGGCCGATACCGCTGCCGGCTTACTCGGCGCCCGACTTCCAATCAGCGGCATTCTGGGCGATCAGCAAGCTGCCCTGTTCGGCCAGTCCTGCTTTGAGCCGGGCATGGCCAAAAACACCTATGGCACCGGCTGCTTTATGCTGTTTAATACCGGTTCGACACTGCAATACAGCCAGAATAAACTGCTCAGCACCTTGGCCTGGCAATGCCAGAACCAGACCCATTATGCGCTTGAAGGCAGTGTGTTTATGGCTGGTGCGATTGTGCAATGGCTACGCGATGGTTTGGGCATCATTCAACAGAGTGCCGAGGTCGAACAGCTGGCCAGTCAGGTCCGCGATACCGATGGCGTGGTGCTGGTGCCGGCTTTTACCGGTCTAGGTGCGCCGCATTGGGACAGTGATGCACGTGCCCTGCTCTGCGGTATGTCGCGTGGCACTCACAAAGCCCATATCGCCCGGGCAGCGCTTGAAGCAATTGCCTTTCAGGTGGCCGATGTTCTCAGCGCGATGCAGTCAGATATTCAGCAACCGCTCAAAGAATTACGGGTCGATGGCGGCGCCAGCTGTAATGATATGCTAATGCAGTTTCAGGCCAATCTGCTCAATGTGCCAGTGTTAAGGCCGCAAATGCGAGAATCCACCGCCTGGGGCGCAGCGGCAATGGCCGGGCTTAAATCCGGGGTATTTAATAGCTTAAGTGATATTGCCGATAACTGGCAGCTGGAACGCGCGTTTGAACCCGGCATGGGAGAAGATCAGCGTCAGGCACATTTGCAAAAATGGCAACAGGCGCTAAAACGTGCCCGTTCCGATCTTTAAACGGCACACGCCCTGCGAAATCGCTCAAGCTTGATTTTTACGCTATTCACCGCGACTGATCCAAATAAAAAAACAGGCCCGATTGAGCCTGTTTTTTTATCTGCCAATCAATCCATTTGGATTAATAAGCATAAGACGCAATTGCGGTGGCAATGGCTTTATGTTCATCATTGACCAGAGTCATGCGCATGGTACAGCCTTTACGGCCCAAACGCAGGGTTTCAGCACGGGCCGTAAAATATTTGCCTCGCCCCGGCGCCAGATAATCCACCCGCATATCCACCGTGGCCAATCGGGTCACTTTCTTGATGGTATCAGGCAACTGCTCCGGCTCGGTGCGCTTATACAGCTCGCCCATCGCCACAATCCCACCCACACTGTCCAGAATTGTCGCAGCAACCCCGCCATGTAAAATCTGAAAAGCCACATTGCCAATCAGCTGCGGCTGCATCTCGATATAGGCTTCAATCTGCTGATCCACCACCCGCATCTGCATGCCGTTATGCTTGAAAAATGGTGAACTGTTAAAGGCCTGACACAATTGCTGTAAGACGACATCAATATCTACTTTCGAACCCAAATGAATGCCTCCGGTCCACTTTTTTGCCATATCGCTCATAAATTGGCCAATTACCTTAAATTGAGAAAAAACGCATGTATTTTGCCCCACAATCCTGTTTATGGGTCTACAATATTGCCTAGTTTAATACTGATCAGTGAGATTGTTATGACTTATACGTTCAATCGTCCCGCATTTCCTGCCACTCGTATGCGTCGTATCCGTAAAAATGACCAGCTACGTGCCATGGTGCGAGAAACCCAGCTCACGGTTGATCATCTCATTTATCCAGTATTTGTTTTACCCGGTCAGAACCAGACCCAAGATATTCCAAGCATGCCCAACATTCAGCGCCTGTCGGCCGATCTGCTGCTGAAAAAAGCCGAGCGCCTGCTGGAACTGGGTGTGTCTAAACTGGCGCTGTTTCCGGTCACCCCACAAGAAGATAAAAGCCTGACCGCCGAAGCCGCCTGGCGCGAAGATGGCCTGGTACAAAGCACGGTCCGTTTACTGAAAAAAGAACTCCCGGAGATGGTGCTGATTACCGACGGCGCCCTCGATCCGTACACCACTCATGGTCAGGACGGCATTATTGATGACAGCGGTTATGTGCTGAATGATGAAACCGTAGCAGCCTTAATCAAGCAATGCTTAAGCCATGCCGAAGCCGGTGCCGATGTGGTGGCACCAAGTGACATGATGGATGGCCGTATTGGTGCTATCCGTCAGGCACTGGAAGCACAAGGTCATATCTATACCAACATCATGGCTTACTCGGCCAAATATGCTTCCAGCTTTTATGGCCCGTTCCGGGATGCCGTCGGCTCGGCCAGCAATTTAAAAGGCGGCAATAAATACAATTACCAGATGGATATTGGCAACCGTGCAGAAGCGCTGCATGAAATCGCGCTGGATATTCAGGAAGGCGCCGACATGGTGATTGTCAAACCGGGTATGCCGTATCTGGATATTGTCCGTGAAGTCAAAGATACCTTCGCTGTGCCGACTTTTGTCTATCAGGTCAGTGGCGAATACGCGATGCTGGCTGCTGCCATTCAAAATGGCTGGTTATCCGACAGCGTGATCATTGAATCGCTGATGAGCTGCCGCCGTGCCGGTGCCGATGGCATCTGGACCTACTTTGCAGAAGAAGCCGCACTCAAACTCAAAGACATGAAATAAGGATATTGCCACTGCAATGAAGCACATTGCCATGATTGGCGCCGGCATTAGTGGACTGATGTCGGCGCTGGAGCTATTGGAACAGGGCTGCTCGGTCAGTATTTTTGATCAGCAGCAATCCGGTCAGGCAGCCTCCTGGGCCGGTGGTGGTATTCTCTCTCCAATGTATCCGTGGCGTTATCCGGCTGCGGTAAATGTGCTGGCGCAATCAGCCAAGACTGAATATCTGCGCTGGAATGCCAAACTTCAGCCTGACACCGGTATTGATTTTCAGATCCATGAAACCGGTATGCTGATTTTTGATGAAAGCGATTTTGACATTGGCCTGAATTTTGCCGAGCAGTTTCAGCAACCGATGCAGCAGGCAGAGCATCTGCACAGCACCAAACTGCATCAACTGAATCCACATATTTCCGCCCAGTTCCAGCAGGCCATCTATTTCCCGCAGCTGGCCAATGTGCGTAATCCGCGTTTATTACAGTCAATTCTGTGCTATTTAAAGCAGCATCCACGGGTGCAGCTGTTTGAACACTGCCCGATTGAACGCCTAGAACTGCACGGTCAGCAGGTATGCGCTATTGTCGATCAGGCCGGACAGCGTTATCAGGCCGATGACTATGTCTTGACCACCGGGGCCTGGTCAGCGCGCTGGGCCGAGCAGCTTGATGTACAGATTCCGGTACGTCCGGTGCATGGACAGATGGTGCTATTCAAAACTCCAGAAAACTGGCTGCCCACCATGTGCATGAATCAAGTCATGTATCTGATTCCGCGTCAGGACGGCCATATTGTCTGTGGTTCCAGTATGGCAGAACAGGGCTTTGATACCCGTTTGAATGCCGATACCACGGCCCATATTCTGGAGGCCAGTTATGCCATGGTGCCGGCCTTAAAAGACCTGCCTATTATCAAGCAATGGGCCGGTTTACGCCCGGGCTCACCAGACGGCGGTATTCCCTATATTGGCTTGATGCCAGCGCTTGACAATCTGTGGGCCAATTTTGGCCATTTCCGCAATGGCTTATGTATGGCACCAGCCTCTGCGCGTTTGCTGCGTCAACTGCTATTGGGCCAGACCCCAGATGTATCTCCGGAGGCTTATAGTCCCGCCCGTTTACAGCATGCTGCACTGGCCAGTTAAGATTGGAACAATTCCCCTACCCGAGATGAGGCGAAGGGAAAATACGTCAGATGATTTAGCCCTGATGCTATGAACCAAACATTTTCGCCGCCATCCGCTGCGCCTGTTTGCCATAAAACCAGTACGTCAGCAGATACAGCGGAATGGCAATTAATAACCACATAATCACCACCACGCTTAAAAATTGCGGCTGCTGTAAATACAGCAGAAAATCCTGCCAGATGGTTGGGCTCTGACGGGAAAAAATCCAGATGCCGAGTAATAAAAAGGCCAGATTATAGCCCCAGAAAATCAGGCTAAAACCCAAGGTCAGCTTTTTACGCTCGGCCTGAGACGGTGCGCGCTGCTGCTGTTTTAAAAATTTAAACAGCACCCAGATCATGGCAACCAAGTAAGGCACTGCGGTTAAAATGCCGCCCACACCTGCCGGTAACAATGCAGCCAGTACCCCGCAGATACAGGTAAAGATCAGACAGAAAAATAAAAACCAGAAAAAATAACGTGTTAGAGAAATCATTAAACTGTCTACCTGAGCCATAAGCAACTAGTATAAAAAAAATTAATTTTTTTTGCATGATCCTGTCAACCGTTGTGCCCGAACAGGCGTTATATAGGGCACAAGCTTCATCTCCGGCGAATTTGTAACGGCATCCACAAATTTTTCGGGAAGCTTTGCTAAAGCAATAAGCGAATGTGAATCAAGTTTTTGTATAGCAGCCAAATGCTTTGTTCATCGCACTTTTTATTTGGCCGACGATTTATCATCACTCGAATCGTCGGCTTTTATTTGTCTGGCCTTTGCTGGTGAGCAGCACTCATCTTCAGGACAATAAAGATTAAACGTCAGCGTTTTCTATCGGTACAGAATTTTAAATTTCGCCCTCAGCTATAGTATGCTTGCCTAAAGCAAAACAGGTTGATGACATGGCAGTGCATTTTTTTCATACGTCAGATTGGC
Source organism: Acinetobacter sp. YH12112 (assembly GCF_013418945.1). NCBI lineage: Bacteria > Pseudomonadati > Pseudomonadota > Gammaproteobacteria > Moraxellales > Moraxellaceae > Acinetobacter > Acinetobacter sp. YH12112. Next base: position 34,110 of record NZ_VPBA01000019.1, read on the forward strand.
ATTTGGGGCAATTTTTCCATAACCACGATCGTGAATATGAACATGCACAGTTTTTAGACTGGTTATTAGAACAAATCCAGGAAAAACAGCCAAATGCCCTGTTTATTGCCGGGGATATTTTTGATGTGATTAACCCGGCCTCCAGCGCGCAGCGCCAGCTGTACCAGTTTCTGGCCGATGCTCATGCCATTGCACCGCACATGCAAACCCTGATGATTGCCGGTAACCATGACTCCGGCTACCGCATTGAACAGGTGGAACCGTTGCTGGCCAAGTTTAAGGCCAAGGCGGTTGGGGTGATTCAGCGCAATACCGACAACCAGCTGGATCTCGACCGTTTACTGGTGCCCATTTATGATGCCGAAAACAAAGTTATTGCCTGGTGTCTGACCCTGCCGTTTTTGCGCACCGCAGAAATTACCGGACTGAATGAGCAGACCCAGAACGCCCAGAATGCGATTGCCTATTTGCATCAGCAGTTGATTGCCGAAGCCAAACGCCGTAAAACGGAAGATCAGGCACTAATCCTGATGTCACATGCGCATATGCAAGGTGGCGAAACCTCAGATTCAGAACGGCCGATCATTATTGGTCATGAAGAAGCACTTTCCACTGCCCTATTTGATGATGTGATTGACTATGTCGCGCTGGGGCATCTGCATAAACCGCAAAAAGTCCAGCATCCACATATCCGCTATAGCGGCTCTCCAATTCCGCTGTCTTTTAGTGAAATCCAGTACAAGCATCAGGTGCTCGAGGTCAAGATTGACCCGCAGGCTGCGCCCGAACAGCGCCTGCAACTGGGCTCACTGCTGATTCCGCGCAGTGTACAGCTGCACCGTATTCGCGGCAGTCTGGATGAAGTGTTTCAGCAACTGAAAGCCCTCCCGCAAGGTACGGTGGAACGCATCTGCCAGCGTGATTATCTGGAAATTGAATACAGCACCGATGTACCACCACCGGTCGATTTACGCCAGCAGATTGAACAGACCTTACCGGAACAGCGCTATCGCCTGTTACGCATTTGCCGGGTCTACACCCCACAGGAAGATCAGGCCGCAGATCAGTCCAAAATTGATCTGGCCCCGCCCACACCGGACAGCTTATTCAAACAGTTGTGGAGCAAAATGGGCTATCAGCCGGATGCCTCGGTCGAGCGAGATTTTATGCAGCTGCTGATTGAAGCGCAGCATAGCCTTGAACAAGAACAGCCATAAGGATCAGACATGAAAATTTTACGTTTAAGTCTGAATAATCTGGCTTCTATTGCCGGCACCCAGGACATCAACTTTGAAAGCGCACCGCTGGCTCATGCCGGCCTGATTGCGATTACCGGAAAAACTGGGGCCGGTAAATCGACCCTGCTCGATGCCATGTGTCTGGCGCTGTATGACCAGATTCCGCGCTTAAACGGCGCTGCCGGGGCGCTTAAAGATGCCAGCGGTCAGGGCATCTCGATTAAAGATTCTAAAAATATTCTGCGCCGCGGCTGTACCCAAGGCTTTGCCGAACTGGAATTTATTGCGCTGGATCAAAAGCGTTATCTGGCACGCTGGGAAGTGCGCCGCGCCCGTAACAAGGTCGATGGCAATTTAAAAGTCGAACGCGCGATTACCGCTGTGGAAGATCAGCGCGTGCTGACCCAGAAAATTTCGGAATGTACCCCGACTGTTGAAAAGCTGATTGGGCTGAGTTTTGAGCAGTTTACCCGCGCCGTCTTGCTGGCCCAGTCTGAAGTGGGTGCGTTTTTAAAGGCCAAAGATCAGGACCGCGCCGACTTGCTGGAATATCTGACCAATTCCCATATTTTCAGTCTGGTCAGTCAGAAAGCCTTTGAAAAAATCCGCCAGATTCGCAGCGAAAAAGAACAGTTACAACAACTGATGGGGCATATTGAGTTGCTTAGTGATGAGCAGCTACAAGCCCTGCAACAGCAGCATGCCCAGAGCAAACTGAGTCTGCATGAAAAACTGCAAAGCGAAAAACTGCTGTTGAATGATTTAAGCTGGTACAAGCAGCAACATCGTCTGCACAGTGAAATTCAGGCCAAAAAAGAATTTTATCTGGTGCAGGTCGATGCCAACCAGAAAATGCAGCCGCAGCGTGACCTGCTGGCGCAGCTGGACCAGTTTCAGGAAATCCGTGAACAGTATCTGCAGCAGCGCCAGCAACAGTTGCAACAGCAACAGCTGGCGCAGCAACTTGAGCAATTCCAGCCGGAATTTCAACACTGTGAACAGCAGCATCAGCAGGCACAGCAGCAGCTGGAACAATTGCAGCACAGCGCGCAACAACAGCAGAAAGAACAGCTACAGTTACAACCCGTGTTAGAACAGGCACTACAGCTGGATGGCCAGATTGAGCATCTGATTCAGCGCTATAAAGAAGCCGATGCCCAGCTGAAACAGATTCAACATGAAAAAATTACGCCACTAACCACCCAGCAGCACGGCCAGCAACAGCACTTACAGCAGTTGCATACGCATTTAGAACATCTGGAACAGCAATCGGTCCAGCATGCCTTTCTGGCAGTATTTGACCGTGAGCCGCACAGTATTTTGCAACGCTTGCAGCAATTTCAGAAACTGCAGCAACAGCTACAGCAGCAGGCACCGGCACATGCGCACAGTTCACTGGCCCAGTTGCAACAGCAGCTAGATGATGTAAAACAGCAACAGGCCGATGCGCTCCAGCAGGCCGGCTCAATGGCTGAACTGGAACAGCAAGCAACAGAACTGGAACAGCAGCAGGTACAGCACCAGCAACACAGCCAGCAGCTGGAACAAGCCCTGTTCCTGTTACAACACATGCTGAACGAGCAGCAGGAACAGCAGCAATTACAGCAGCACATGACCCAGCTTCAGGCCGAGCTAAGCAGCTTGCAACAGGCGCAAACTGAAGCACAGCAGCACTACCAGAATGCCCAGACGGCACGTGAACAGCTGGAACAGATTTTTGCCCAGCAGCGTTTATTGCAGGCACAAAGTGTGCAGGAGTTGCGTCAGCAGCTGCAAGCAGAACAGCCGTGTATGGTCTGCGGTAGCACTGAGCATCCATTTGTCAGTCATCAGGATTTGCTGGAATCTGCACTGCAGTCGGTGCAGGACACCCAGTTACAACAGGCCCAGCAGCAGGAACAGCAGTGCCAGCAGCAGCTCCAGCAATTACAATTGCAACATTCCAAACAGCAAACCCTGCTGGAACAGAAACAGCTACGCTCTAGCCAGCTTCAAGACAGTGTGCAACAGAAACTGCAGCAGGTTCAAAAGCTCAGCCCAAGCACACAGCTGGATGATACAGCACACGATCTGACCGCCTTGCAGACCACACTGCAACACAAGCTAAATCAGCAGCAACAGCAGTTACAGCAGCTAAAAACTCGCCAGCAACAGCTGAAAAGCCAGACCCAGCAGCTGCAACATTTGCAGCAACAGATTCAGTCCCTGCAGTTACTCTGTCAGCAATTCCAGCAGCTGGCACAACTGATTGAACCGGTTACCCAGGCACTGGAACCGGCCCAGCAAGCGCAATGGGCGAACCAGGCCGAGATGTGTCAGACTCTTATTGCCCTGCTGAGTAGCCGGACTCAATATCTACAACAGCGCGAACAGTGCCTGCAACAGCAGCAGGAATTACAGCGCCAGATCAAAGACGGCGAACAGCAATTACAGTTCTATCAGCAGCAACAGCAACAGCTGAGCAATGACCTTACCCATGCACAAACTCAAGGCAGCCAGTTGCGCCAGCAGGTACGTGATCTCAGCCAGCAACATGCTGGACAGGTGCTGGATACAGGCAAAGCCTGGCAGCAGCTGTTACGAGAGCAGCAGCAACAACTCCAGCAGCAGGTAGAACAGCAACACCTGCACTGCCGTCAGCTGGAACAGCAATTCCAGCAGGCGCAGCTGAAACAGCAAGACCTGCATACACGCCAGCAGCAGCTTCTGGAAAGTGTACAGCAGCTACAGCACAACATTCAGCAGTGGCAAAGCCAGCATCCACAGTTCACTGCCGAGAAGATTGAGCAGTGTCTGGGTATTGATCTGGCCAGCTGGCAGGCCATGCGTCAGGCCATCCAGCAACAGCAGCAAGCCATGCTCAGTGCACAAAGTGCGCTGGATGTATTGCAGGAGCAATTCCAGCAGCATCAGGCCCAGCAACCAACTGCCAGCTATGATGAGGTGACCACCCAACTGGAACAGCTGGAACAAGAAAAAAACAGCTTGCAGGAGCAGTTTAACCAGCTGGAAACCCAGTTACGCATGCAGCAACAGGCGCAGGCACAACTGTCCAAATTCCAGAGCCAGATTGAAAAAATTCAGGCTGAAGAATATCGCTGGGGCCGGATTGCCGATTTAATTGGCAGCAAGGAAGGCACCAAATTCCAGAAAATTGCCCAGGAACATCATCTGGATATTCTGGTGGAACATGCCAACCAGCAACTGCAGCCACTGGCGCCGCGTTATCAGCTACAACGTATTCCCAACAGTCTGGGCCTCGCGATTCTGGATCATGACATGAATGGCGAAATCCGGCCGGTACTGTCTTTATCGGGGGGTGAAACCTTCCTGGTATCACTGGCGCTGGCACTGGCCATTGCCAATATGGCCTCCGGCTCCATGAAACTGGAATCGCTGTTTATTGATGAAGGCTTTGGGACGCTCGATCCGGCCTCGCTACATATGGTCATGAATGCGCTCGACCGGCTGCAAAGCCAGGGCCGTAAAGTGGTGCTGATTTCCCATATTCAGGAAATTCACGAACGGATTCCGGTCCAGATTCAGGTCAAACCAATTGGTGCTGGGGCCAGTACCCTGCAGATCGTAGGCTAGACCATGTTCTGGCACTATCGTCCGCTCTCGCCGCAGCTCAGCCTGCAGCTGGAAAGCCTGCGCGGATGGAGTGCCATTCTGGTGCTGTTCAGCCACTGTTTTCAGGCCTTTATTGGCCCGCTGGATCAGACCTTGTATTCGGGTGTGCGTCTGCTCGGACAAGCCGCAGTGATGATGTTCTTTGTTCTAAGCGGCTATCTGATTGGACATTCCATCCGTCACAATATCCATCGCCATCGACAGTTTTCAGGCTTGGCCTATAGCCGGCAACGCTGCCAGCGTATTCTGGGACCATTTTTATTTGCCATGTTGCTGACCTTGTTATTGTATGCACTGGCGCCCTATTTCTTTGCATCCGGCTCCCATAACATTGAGGCGAGCCAAAGCTTTATGATCCGGCACAGCTATGACATTAGTGCAGCCGATTTTCTCGGTTCATTGTTTTTCGTCAATGGTTTTGTAACGCCGACCGTATCGGCCAATGCTGCCCTCTGGAGCCTGAGTTATGAAGTCTGGTTTTATGTTCTGGCCGGTTGTCTGGTGACATTCAGACCTGGGAGCATCCTGCTGTTTTTAACCCTGCTGCTTGGCTTAAGCCTGCTCAATATCCAGTTCCTGATTTATTTTCTGGTCTGGTTGTTGGCTTTTGCTTTTGCCAGTCCGGCATGGAGCAAACAGATTCCAGCCGCCCAACTGCACTATTTTAAATCCGGTTTTCTGCTCTTGGCGGTGCTGATTGCCCTGTTTGATGCCTACCAGTTTCACTCCATTTATCTGGCGCAGTACTATACTGGCGAAAATTTCAGGCTGTTTAACCTGTGTATCGGGATTGCAGCGGCCTGCTGGCTGCTACAACTGGCGCGTGGTGAACGGCAGATTCAGGTGATCTGGCCGGCTTCCGCGCAGTTTTCCTATACCCTGTATATCACCCATTTCCCATTGCTGATTTTTATCCTGGGCTGTTTTCCGTTTACGCTGCAGCACGGTTTAGGAGTAGCTCTGCTCAGCCTGATTATCACAATGGCGGTGCTGATTGGTTTTGCCTGGCTGGTGGCGCAAAAACTGGAGCCACCACGCCGGATTGAACGGCACTTATCCTAAGCGGACTGTGATGTCAAACAATAAGCTGAATATTGTAATGCAGCGTTATTGCGAATAATCACGCGCACCAAATAATGCCGTACCAATCCGCACCATGGTCGAACCTGCGGCAATTGCTGCATTTAAATCACCGGACATGCCCATACTTAACGTATCCCAATCTGCAGGCTGTGCATGTTGCGCCTTGACCGTATCAAACAGTTGTTTGGCATCCTGAAAGGCGGCAGTGTTATTTGGTGCCGGAATCACCATCAGGCCACGTAAACGTAAATTCGGCAACCGACTGATCTGCTCGACCAGCGCCGGTACTTCGCCAGGGCTACAGCCATCTTTGCTATCCTGTCCATCAATATTGACCTGCAGGCAGATATTCAGTGGCGCCTGCTGATCGCTGCGCTGATTGGACAAGCGCTCAGCAATAATCAGCCGGTCTACCCCATGCACCCAGGCAAATTTTTCAGCCAGATGTTTGGTTTTGTTGCGCTGCACATGGCCAATAAAATGCCACTCAATCTCTAAATCCTGCAGCGCCTCAATTTTTTCCAGCGCTTCCTGTAAATAGTTTTCGCCAAAGGCTCGCTGTCCGGTCTGGTACATTTCCTGCAACACAGCACTCGGATGGGTTTTGGAAACCGCCAGCAGCTGGACCTCTGCCGGGTCACGCTGCGCCTGCTGACAGGCATGCTGAATTTGTTCTAACACATGTTGACGCGATTTTTGCAGGCTATTCATTGATGCGGTTCTCATTTTCATTCATCTTTTTTACTTTGCCCTCGTGCTAGGTGTTGGTTAAGCTGAGGGAAAGCCGTATTATTCTAACAAAATAATTAAGATTTATATGATCTCGGGGAACTTATGGATATTACAGAACTATTGGCCTTTTCGGCAAAAAATGGGGCATCGGATTTACACCTGTCGGCAGGCATGCCGCCACTGATTCGTGTGGATGGTGAAGTACGCCGCATCAATTTGCCCGCCTTGGAACATAAAGAAGTCCACAAGCTGGTCTATGACATCATGAACGACAAACAGCGCCGTGATTATGAAGATAACCTGGAAACCGACTTCTCGTTTGAAGTCCCGGGCGTGGCGCGTTTCCGTGTTAACGCATTTAACCAGAACCGCGGTGCAGGCGCGGTGTTTCGTACCATTCCCTCTAAAGTGCTGACCATTGAAGATTTGGGAATGGGTCAAATCTTTAGAGATATCTGTGACTATCCACGTGGTCTAGTGCTGGTCACGGGGCCGACGGGTTCGGGTAAATCCACCACCCTGGCGGCGATGATTGACTATATCAATGACAACCGCTATGACCACATTTTGACCGTGGAAGACCCGATTGAATTTGTGCATCAGTCTAAAAAATGTCTGGTCAACCAGCGTGAAGTGCATCGTGATACCCACGGCTTTAACGAAGCGCTACGTTCGGCGCTGCGTGAAGACCCGGATATTATTCTGGTCGGTGAGATGCGTGACCTGGAAACCATCCGTCTGGCACTTACCGCGGCAGAAACCGGTCACCTGGTCTTTGGTACCCTGCACACCACCTCGGCGGCAAAAACCATTGACCGTGTGATTGACGTCTTCCCGGCCGAAGAAAAAGATATGGTACGTGCCATGCTGTCTGAATCGTTACAGGCGGTCATTTCCCAAACTCTGCTCAAGAAAAATGGCGGTGGCCGTGTGGCGGCGCATGAAATCATGATCGGGATTCCGGCCATCCGTAACCTGATTCGTGAAAACAAGGTTGCGCAGATGTACTCAGCCATTCAAACCGGTGCCAACTACGGTATGAGTACGCTGGACCAGAGCCTGAAAGCCCTGGTCAGCCGTGGCGTGATCAGTCCACAGACCGCGCGTACTGTGGCGAAACAGCCAGAATCGTTCCTCTAATCGTGTGCAGGAAGCCAGGACAGCGCTATGGACTTTAATGATTTATTGAATTTAATGATTCAGCAAAAAGCATCGGACCTGTTTATTACGGCCGATGTTGAGCCTTCCATGAAAATTAACGGCCAGATTGTGCCAGTGGCCAAATCCAAACTGACCGGGGAAATTGTCGGCCAGCTGCTCAACTCGATTATGACCGACAAGCAGCGCAAGGAATTTGCCGATACCCGTGAATGTAACTTTGCCATCACCAACCGTGATAAAAGCGCACGTTTCCGTGTCAGCGCTTTTCAGCAGCGTGATGAACCGGGCATGGTGCTGCGTCGGATTGAAACCAAAATTCCGACCATGGAAGAACTGAAACTGCCGCCAATTTTAAAAGATCTGGCCATGACCAAACGTGGCATCATCATCTTTGTCGGGGCAACCGGTACCGGTAAATCGACCTCTTTGGCGTCAATTATTGGTTATCGTAACCAGAATTCCAAAGGTCATATCATCACCATTGAAGACCCGATTGAATTTGTGCACGAACACGCCGGCTGTATTATTACCCAGCGTGAAGTAGGCATTGATACCGATTCGTTTGAAGTGGCACTGAAAAACACCTTGCGTCAGGCCCCAGATGTGATCCTGATTGGTGAGATCCGTTCACGTGAAACCATGGATTATGCAATTGCCTTTGCCGAAACCGGTCACCTGGTATTTGCCACCCTGCACGCCAACAACGCCAACCAAGCCATTGACCGGATTATCCACTTCTTTGAGGCTGACCGTCATGGCCAGCTGTTTATGGATTTATCACTGAACCTGAAAGCCATTGTGGCACAGCAGCTGATTCCTACTATTGATGGCAACTCACGTCGTGCCGCGATTGAACTGCTGATTAACTCGCCACTGGTGTCCGATTTAATCCGTAAAGGCGATGTGCACGAAATTAAAGACCTGATGAAGCGTTCACGTGAGTTGGGTATGCAAACCTTTGACCAGGCCCTGTATGACCTGTATAAAGCCAAGCAGATCAGCTACAAAGATGCCCTGAAACATGCCGACTCGCCAAACGATTTGCGTCTGCAAATCAAGCTGTCGGAAGAAGGCGGCGAGCGTTTAATGCATGCCACTTCGAATATTACCTTCGACGGGCAATAATTTTAGGCAAAAAAAACAGGCTGATCTTCAGCCTGTTTTTATGGGTTGATTTATTGATGGGCAGTTTTGCGCTTATTTTTTACGGAACGCTTCGCGGCATTCCGGCGCATCGCAGTAGCCATATAAATTCAGTGAGTGACCGGTCAGTTCAAAACCAAACTTTTTCGCCACTTCATGCTGTTCGTGTTCAATCACGTCGTTGGTAAATTCCACCACTTTATTACAGTTCTGGCATACCAGGTGGTCGTGGTGATCTTCCTGCATAATTTCAAAAACCGAATGATTATTTTCAAAATTATGACGCTCGATAATCCCCGCGGCTTCAAACTGTGTTAACACGCGATACACAGTTGCTAAACCCACATCTTCACCCTGTTCGAGTAAAGTCTTGTAAATATCTTCCGCGCTTAAGTGATGTTGTCTTGAATTTTCTAATAATTCCAATATTTTAATTCGTGGAAGTGTAACTTTAAGGCCAGCTTTGCGTAGATCTTGATTTGAAATAGGCATGAAAAAAGGTCTCTCAACAAAATTAAAGTTGGAATATGCAACAAAGTTAAGATGCAGTATGATCTATGCTTGGATCGAATGCATCAATAATTAATTGGGATAGTGTAGCAAAATGCAAAAAGTCATGTTGACGTTATTCGTCACTTCATTGCTCATGGGTTGTTCGACCTTGGGCGTTTATAAAGTAGATATTCCTCAAGGCACCCCCTTAACCCAAGCACAAGCTGCAAAAATTCAGGTCGGCATGAGCCACCAACAGGTCCGCTTTTTGCTGGGTAGCCCAACCATTTCAGATCCAATGAATCCTTTACGTTGGGACTATATTTACCATTATATCCCAGGAACCTATGCTAAAAAAGCCAAGATTCCCGCTGCACAAGGTCAACACTTAAAAATCTACTTCGATCAAACCGGTATTGTGCAGAAAATTGAAGGTTTAGAAACCATTCCTGAACAGCAACCAGGCTTACCGGGTTCAAAAGAAGCAATTTTAACCGCGCCCCCACTATAGCCCCTTTCAGATAAAAAGAAACCCCTCAGTGAGGGGTTTTTCTTATGAACTCAATTGCTTAAAGCGATTGCCTTTGGCATAGCGGCCCACCGGGTTTTTCGCTGCTCGTTTGCGGCGGATATCTTTCGGATTAATGGTCAGCGGCCGGTAAATCTCGACCCGGTCACCCGGTTGCAGTGGCTGCTGCGCATCGGTTAAACGGCTACCAAAAATTCCCAGTTGCAGCGGTTCAGGCAAACTGACCTGTTCGCTAATCCCGCTCTGCTGAATCGCATCCAGCGCAGTCATGCCATTTTGATACGGCACTGCCAGATGAAACTGCTGTTCGGCTGAGGCAAAAGCCACCCAGACATACTGCGCAGTCATCAGAACATTTGTCCAATCACGGCCAGCAGCGCAGCAATAATTGCCAGTGGCAAGACAATACGGATGGCAATACGCCACAGGTTATAAAAGGCTTCACTGCTGAAGTTCATGGATTTACGCAAATGACTGATTTTCATGATCCAACCGGCGAAAATCGCATAAATCAGACAAATCACCAGGCCCCAGATCATCAGCAGCGGATTTAACACACTGGCCAGACCTGGAATGGCCCAGATCAACGTGGCTGCCAGCAGAATGATCCATTGAATTGCCACTGCAATCTGACGCTGTGCCAACTGTTCACGTGCCAGTTGCAGGATGAGCGCAGCAGCCATCACCACAGCAAAAGCCAGCGCAAAAGCGGGTAGCTGAGCAGTCGCGGCAAAGAAAGCAAAGGCAATCACGGCCAGTAATTGCGCCAGCCAGATCGGGAACACGGTTTTGGTCGCCACCTGTTGCTGTTGTACCGCCGGCAAACTGGTTTGCCAGTACAGACCCAGACCTAGGCCACTAGCCACCAACGCCAGTACTGTGGCATTGCCCCACTCGCCAAACTCAAGCGCGGTCATTTGCCATTCAGCAACCGGAGCACCCATCACTTGCGCCAGAATAAAGGCAGCAATCACACCGACCGCAGTCAGGCCAAGCAGCAGCAGACGCGAAATAAAAGACAATGCCAGGGCAACCAGTGCCAAGCCAATAAAAATCCACAACGGTAGAATCGTTGGCAGTGCTAGCTGGGTCAGCATTTGGCTGACATTAAACAGCATCGCGCCTGCTAAAAATGGAATAAACACCGCGGCCAGCCAGCCCACCAGACGCCACTGTGCAGAGGCATCGGCATCACGGGTCAAACTGGATAGAGCCTGCAAGGCTGTAGTTTTTGAACGCTTGGCCAGCGCAATTTCCATATAGGTCAATGGCAAGGCCAGCACCAGCATGGTACCTAACCACAGCAGCCAGAAGTCCAGTTGACGTTCCAGCTGAATGCCAGTGACCGGTGCCAGTGTGGCAATCAGAATAAATGATAAACAAAATGCCATCAGCGGCGATAACCATCGTGACATAGCATTGTCCTGCATGATGCTTTCCTAATAAAAATCTATCGCTATTTTGCCCTTGTCACCCGGGAAAATCAAAAACTAAAAAAGAAAAAGCAAACCATTGCCATCAATGGTTTGCTGCGCTAGTTTTTAGTCCAATATTGTTGTTCTCTGGTTTTATTAATTGTGCAGTAATTTATTCTGTTTATGAGAAGAAACGGGCAAACCAGTTTTTACCTTTTTTCTTTTCTTTTTCCTGAATAATACCCATCATATTTTCTTTTACAGCGCCAACATAATCTGCATCATCATGCTGAATATGGTTAATTAACCATTTTGACAACACTTCGTGCAGTTCTCCTTCAATGGAATGCCCCATTTCAAAGCGTTCACGATACGACTCGATTTTTTTAATAAATAAGTCATGTACGCGTTTATGTGGTACGCGGTATTTATAACCGGCTTCTTCTTGTAAAGATTCTTCAAAGGTAAAATGAGACTGGGTATAGTCAATAATATTATCGAGAATCTGTTTAATACGGGCACGATCGGTATTTTCACCAATCTCGACAATTTCGTTAATATAATCAAGAATACGTTTATGTTGGTCATCAATCACATCGATGCCAGTATTATATTCTGGAATCCACTTCATTTTCATACGACCACCCCTGAATCAAATGATTTATAAGCTTTGAGCATAGTAGCCATATTTAATTTAAAATAAAAATGAAGTGATTTACTTGGGATTCCTGTTTCTGCCAACAAATTCACACAAACCCTTGTTTTATAATGTTTATATTATTTTAACCCGAGCAAAAGAGTCAGTTATTATTTAACCGTTTTATTATTTTCTGCCGTATTTTTAGACTTAAATAAAATACGGCACTATTTAAAATAAAATATACAACAGTAGATTAATATTGATCGGCGCGGGTAATCCGTTTTAATTCCGGATTCAGACGTTCTTTTTCCAAACGTTCAATATAAGTCAGCTGTTTTCTGATTGGCTGTCCCTGCTGGAATAAAATCATTTCGCCGGGGCTAAAAGCCTGCCAGGTTTCATTTTGAGTCAACGGTTCAGTGGTAATCACCGCCACCCGATCTTCCGGTGTGGTAACCTGGCTAAAATCGACCTCGACATCAATATCAATTAATTGTGCCGGTTTAAACGGGTATTCACGCACCAGCCAGTGCAGTTTGGTGGTGGCATAGCTAAACAGCGCCTGACCATTAGACAGACAGAAGTTAAAGGTGCCATGCTCGGCAATTTTCGGGGAAATTTCGGTCAGCAGTTCAAAGAGCTGCTCTAAAGACGGTTCCACAAAACCGAATTTCAGTACCATCTGATCGAGCAAATAACAGAATGCCCGCTCGCTATCGGTATTGCCCACCGGGGTAAAATGACCGCTTAAGGCTGGATCAAAATGGTGTAAATCGCCATTATGGGCAAAAATCCAGTGGCGTCCCCACAGCTCCCGAATAAAGGGATGGGAATTTTCCAGGGTAATTTTGCCTTGCGTGGCTTTGCGAATATGCGCAATCACATTGCGTGATTTAATTGGATAGTTGCGTACCAGCTCGGCAATGGGCGATTCCACTGCCGACTGGTTATCGACAAATAAGCGGCAGGCCTTGTCTTCAAAAAAGGCGATGCCAAAGCCATCACTATGGTCGGAAGTTATGCCAGCACGTTGTGAAAAACCACGAAATGAAAAGGTAATATCAGTAGGTGTTGCACAATTCATTCCGAGTAACTGGCACATACAGGACTTCAACATCTGATTAAAACTGCATTTATTGTGCATGACTCTGTCAGGCCATGCAAATCACAATCGCTGCAAAGTTTTATTTATTCCACAATGTGGCGGGTATTTTTCTTGAGTACCATCTTTTTTAGCACCTGGTTCATTTCGACAAAGACAAAATAATCCAGACAGTTAAACTCCTGATCATAATAGGCTTCGGTGGACAGCTTGCCCTGCATTTTCAGGTAAATATCAAACAGCTTGGGAATCCGGCCCTGTTTCAGCGAAGTCATTTCAGAGGCCTGCGGAATATACACCTGTTTCGAGGCAATGTTACAGCGCTGCTGTTCGCTTAACTGCTGGATATACTGATGGGTATGATAGGCACGCGCTTCATTGCCTTCTAAACGCACACTAACACAGCCAATCAAATAGCGGGCTTTCATGCTCCAGAGTACTTTCGGCATCAGATTCAGCCATAAAATGGATAGAGCTTTACCGGCCCGATGCCGTGGATGCACGCAGGTACGGCCAATTTCCACAATATTGTTGAGATGCTTTAATTGCTCTTCAATGGCAAATTCGCTGGCACTATAACTTTGCGCCAGTTCATACCCCTGAAACAGTTTTAATCGGGTATAGGCCACAATTTCCCCACTGGCCTTATCCCTTAATACGGCATGTTCGCAGCCAAAATCGTAAACATCCTGATCCAGTCCATGCTCAAACTGCAAACCGAACTGGTTGGCAAACTGCTCGGCACGAAATTGCTGTACTTCTTTTAACTGTTTTAAATTTTCAACCCATTCAAAGCTGTATTCTGTTTTTGTTGTGGTTTTAAAATCATATTTGGTATGATTTTTTTTGCTTAAAGGAAAACTCAAATTTTGTCGATATTGATTGAGTTTGGCTAACATCGATCAGCACTCCTAATGTTCTGCCTATACACTAGGCGATGCAGATGACAATTCAATGACCAAAAATCAGCCATAAAAAAAGGCCTCCTTAGAGACCTTGAGTTGTTTTAACTCTTAGTGTTTGGCGGCACGGTTGGTAATTAAAGTGCCCACTCCATGGTCAGTAAAGACTTCCAGCAAAGAGGCATGTGGCACACGGCCATCGACAATATGCGCACTGACCACGCCATTTTTGACGGCATCCAGCGCACAGCCTACTTTCGGAATCATACCGCCATAAATTACGCCGGTTTCAATTAACTGATCGACTTCCTGAGTGGTTAAACCGGTCAGCAGATTCTTGTTGGCATCCAGTACACCCGTAATGTTGGTCAACAGAATCAGTTTTTCTGCGCCCAAAGCTTCAGCCACCTTACCAGCGACCAGATCGGCATTAATATTATAGGTATTACCGTCTTCGTCGACGCCTAACGGCGCAATCACCGGAATAAAATCGCTTTGGGTAAACATTTCCAGTACGTCGGTTTTCACGCCGACCACTTCGCCGACCAAGCCTAAGTCAATTTTCTGTACTGAACCATCTTCTGCGGTTTTTTCCATCAGCAGTTTTTTGGCCCGAATCAGGTTGCCATCTTTACCGGTCAAACCAATGGCACGGCCGCCATGCTGGTTAATTAAATTGACGATAGATTTATTCACGCTACCGCCAAGCACCATTTCTACCACTTCCATGGTCGCCGGATCAGTCACGCGCATGCCATCAATACGGTCAGATTCGCGGCCCAGCTGTTTCAGGAAGGAATCGACCTGTGGACCACCGCCATGCACCACAATCGGGTTTAAACCGACCGTTTTAAGCAGCACAATGTCACGTGCAAATGAACTTTCCAGCTCAGGATCGGTCATGGCATTGCCACCATATTTCACGACCAGCGTTTTACCCATAAAACGTTGAATATACGGCAAAGCTTCTGTCAGAATCTGTGCTTTGTCGATGCCAGTCTGTTGCTGTGGCATGCGCCTCTCCTTATTGAGCATCTAAAATGTCTTGAGCAATCTGCGGATAACGGTTGCTCAGCATGGAAACAAAGGTATGACGAATATCCGCTAATCGTGCCGGATTATCGGCATCAAAACGTACTGTAAAATATTCGCCCGTATTCGATGCTCGAATAATGCCAAAACCATCTTCAAAATCAAGTCGAACGCCATCAATTTTACTTAATTGTGCGGCCAATGGCTGACTTAAGGTTTCAAGCTCATGTAAAACATGCGCTGAAGCAATGTTGTGGGTGCTGATATAAGTATCTTCAGTACAGCAGCGTTCAGGATATTTGGCCAGCAGTTCAGACAGGCTTCGCTCCGGGCGCTGGCTTAAATATTCCATTACCCGCAGCGCAGCATACAGGCCATCATCATAGCCAAAGCCGCGCCCGTCATTAAAGACATAATGCCCGGCATATTCACCACCAAACACTGCGTGTCCCTTTGATTGCGCCAGATACTGACGCAGGAAGGTGCTGCCGGTACGAATCATTACCGGATGGCCACCCAGCGCGCGTACCGTGTTACGCACCATGGTCGAACACTTCACATCAAACACCACTTCATGCTGTGGATGTTGCTGTAAACACATTTCGGCAAACAATGCCAGCAAACGGTCTGCACCAATCACTTTGGCCTGTTCATCGACCAGAACCAGACGGTCGCCATCGCCATCCAGTGCAATGCCTAAATCTGCCTGATGCTGCTGTACCGCCTGTTTCAGCTTGCTTAAATGTTTTTCCTGAGAGGGATCTGGGGCATGATCGGGGAAATGCCCATTGGCCTCACAGCGGATTGTGATCAGCTCGCAGCCCAGTTTTTGCAAGACCAGCGCAGCGCAGCGACCCGCTGAACCATGCAGACCATCGAGTACCACCTTAAAACGGCGCTGTAATTGAATATCATCGAGTAGCGCCTGCTGATACTGCAGGCAAAATTCCGGATAAATCTGATGCGGCTGTTCAGCCACAGGCTGCTGTCGATGTGCCAGAAAATAGTTGCTGGCATGGGCCGCCACCTGCTGGATCTTGTCTGGCGTCGGGGGTTCACCGCCCAGAATCCATTTAATACCATTGTCAGATTTGGTATTGTGACTGGCCGTAACCATAATGCCATTGCCATCAAACTGGCGGGCAATGTAATACAGCATCGGACTGGAACAACAGCCCATTAAGGTCGGGCTTAAGCCCTGCTGCTGGAGCACCTGCATGATCAGATCGGCATAGGCCGGACTGCTGAGTCGAGCATCATAACCAATCACCACGCGTGTGCTGCCCGTGTTTTTAATTTGTACGGCCAAACCCAACGCCACCGCTTGCACCAGTTCAGGCGTCAGCAAAGTCACCTTGCCACGAATGTCGTAAGCACGGAAAACCTGAAAAGGGAAACTGGACTGTTGAATATCCATGGCAGAACTACTTTATATATGAATAGGGAGAATGATTGTTTTAGGCTTTTTAATATAAGTTAATATAAGAACTGATTCTATGCGGCCGAAAACAGAATTCACGCTACAAAATGTAATTTTAAGTGTTTGTTGCGTTACTTTCTAGCGTGTTGTGATAAAGCCTAATGTTTAGGCTTTATCATTCAAGCAGATTTTAAGCTTTACCGGTATGGCCAAAACCGCCAGCACCACGTTCGGTGGCTTCAAATTCCTCAACCAGATCAAACTGGGCTTGTACCACCGGCACCAGCACATATTGCGCCAGACGCTCACCTGGTTCCAGGCTAAATGCAGTCTGACCACGGTTCCATACCGACACCATCAGCTCACCCTGATAGTCAGAATCAATCAGGCCAACCAGGTTGCCGAGCACAATACCGTGTTTATGGCCCAGACCCGAACGCGGCAGAATTAAACCGGCAAAATGCGGATCTTCAATATAAATCGCCAGACCGGTTTTCACCAATACGGTTTGACCCGGCTCAATGACAGTGGTCTCATGCACGCAGGCACGCAAATCCAAACCTGCCGAACCAGAGGTGGCATAGGTTGGCATTGGCCATTCTTGGCCCAAACGTGCATCAAGCACTTTTACCTGAACTTTCATCAGTAATTCCTGTTTATATCAATGAATGGTTTAGCGTTTAATTAACGCACGTAAATTTTCCAGATAATGCTGGGCCTGCAGTTTCGGATCGATATCGCCAGCCAGCTTTTTCTTGCGACCCAGCCATTCCAGCTCATCTTGTGGCATTTCATCTAGGAAGCGGCTTGGGGTCATCTGTTTCATCTGCCCGCCAGCCTTACGCTGCTCGGCCAGGGTAATGGTGAGGCCTTGACGCGCACGGGTAATGCCCACGTACATCAAACGGCGTTCTTCTTCGACCGTCTCAGCCACAATCGAGTTTTTATGCGGCAGAATTTCCTCTTCCAGTCCAATTAAATAGACATACGGAAATTCCAGACCTTTGGAGGCATGCAAGGTTAATAAGTTGACCTTGTCAGTGTCTTCTTCCTCCTGTTGCTGCTCCAGCATATCCAGCAGCACCATTTTACGGATCACGCTTTCAATATTTTTTTCGTCCACATCTTCAGCGCGGTTAATCAGGCTTTGAATACTGCTGTACAGCACTTCAATATTGTCCAGCTTGGTTTTTTCCTGCGCAGGCGTGGCGGCGCTTTCTTTGACGTAGTCGATATAACCAGCTTCGTTCATCATCTGGCGGATGATTGGCACCGGTTCATCATCTTCCAGCAATTCACGGGTAAAGTTCTGGATAAAGTCGGCAAACTCGGCCAGCTGAGTCGTGGCTTTTTTCGGAATGGCCATGGTCAAACGCTGATCACCTGCTGCCGCCAGCAAGGACAGATGGTTTTCCTGTGCAAATAAGCCCAGTTTTTCCAAGGTCACCGGGCCGATGGCACGTTTTGGCGTGTTGATAATGCGCAGGAAAGCACTGTCATCTTCCGGGTTAATAATCAGCCGTAAATAGCTCATCACATCTTTAATTTCTGCCCGGGCGAAGAAAGACTGACCTCCTGACAGCTTGTACGGAATCTGCATCTGGCGCAGCTGGGTTTCCAGAATACGCGCCTGGAAGTTACCGCGATACAAAATCGCATAATCTTTCCAGTTTTTACCGTTCATCAGTTTATGCGTGATCAGGTCTTTGACCACGCGCTCTGCTTCATCATCATCATTGCGGCAGGTAATCACCCGGATGACTTCACCATGGCCTTTGTCCGACCAGAGTTTTTTGTCAAAAATATGCGGGTTATTGCCAATTACAGTATTGGCCGCTTTTAGAATCCGGCTGGTGGAGCGGTAGTTCTGCTCCAGCTTGATCACTTTTAAATTTGGGAAATCTTCTTTTAAGAGCGCCATATTTTCCGGTTTGGCGCCGCGCCAGGCGTAAATGGACTGGTCATCATCCCCTACGGCGGTGAACTGTCCCATTACCCCGACCAGAAGTTTGACCAGAATATACTGCGCGGTGTTGGTGTCCTGATACTCATCGACGAGCAAATAACGCACCCGGTTTTGCCATTTATCGCGGACTTCAGCATTTTCCTGCAATAACCGGGTTGGCATCACAATCAGGTCATCAAAATCGACTGCGTTATAGGCACGTAAATTACGCTCATACAGCTGATATAAATGCGCCATCTGGATATCTTCTGGCGTTTCACAGGTGGTATGTGCCTGCTCCGGTGGAATCAGGTCATTTTTCCAGTCCGAAATCATTTTCATGGCCCGCGCAATCAGCTCTTTGCTTTCTGCACCCGATAAATTGTCGCGATGCATCAGATCCATCAGAATGCGTTTGCAGTCGTCGGCATCCAGAATCGAAAAGTTGGCTTTAAGCGGGGTATGTTTCAGCTCTAAACGCAGTAAATTTAAACCGAACGTATGGAAGGTCGAGACCGAAAGACCTTTGGCTTCTTCACGCGACAGCAACTTACCAACCCGCTCTTTCATTTCACGCGCAGCCTTGTTGGTAAAGGTCATGGCGGTAATCCGGTGCGCCGGAATACGGCATTGCTGCACCAGATAGGCAATTTTCCGGGTAATCACCGAGGTTTTACCTGAACCTGCACCTGCAAGCACTAACAAGGGTCCTTGAGTATATTTCATGGCTTCAAGTTGCTTGTCATTGAGTTGACTTGCCAGTGACATAGTGTTTCCTCTATTTCGGTTCGAGCTCGATTATAGTCATCTCCACCACAGTTGCCTAATCTAAAATGCTGCTTTTCTGGTCATAAAAAAAACCACCCGAAGGTGGTTTTTTGAATTCTGGACCGAATTACTGGATCGCGTAAATGCTGATCTCAACACGACGGTTTTGTTCACGGCCTTCTGCAGTTGCGTTAGACGCGATCGGGTTTGATGAACCGTGACCTTGGGCATTAATACGTGCAGTTGATACACCACGAGATGCCAGGTAGCTCGCTACAGATTGCGCACGCGCCTGAGATAACGGGATGTTGATAGAGTCATTACCAGTGCTGTCAGTATAACCTGTCACCAAGATACCGCTCTTGTTATCTTCAGTCAGAACTTGCGCCACTTTATCTAGAGTTGCATAGAAGTTTGGCTTGATGTTTGACTTGTTGGTATCAAAAGTAATGTTACCTGGCATGATCAGGCCAACAGAACCATCTGGGTTACGGTTAACATCTACACCGGTACCAGCCATTTGTTGACGTAATTTTTTCTCTTTATTGTCCAAGTAGATACCTGCAGCCCCACCGAGTACCGCACCAATTGCTGCTGCACGGTTGTTTTGTGCGCTGGTATTGGCATTCCCTTTAGAAACACCATAACCTGCTGCCGCACCAATAATGGTTCCTAATGCGGTTTTGTCATATTCTACGCCGCCCAGGTTATTACCAGTGGTTTGACAACCTGTTAATACCATTGCCCCGACTACTGCTGAAATTGCTAGTGCACGCATCGCATGCCTCCTTACTTGTGTTTTTCGTATATGGGAAAGTTTGGATGAAATAAAGTGCTTAGACCATTGATTTTTTGTTAATAAATAAACTTTTATTTACAATTTGCAATAATCTCATGTTGTTCTACGCATAAGTTCACCATAATTCCTACACAGTTTCACTTCAACACTTTTTTATTTTAAAAACAACAATTATATTGGGCGGAACTTCGTATAAGTTGTTTTTATATTCAGGACTGTTTATGTCATCTAAAACCAATAAGCAACCGCTCTTAAAAAAAATCACAAAAGGGCTTACGGTCAGCTCAGTGATCACCGGCAGCACTTTTTTACATGGACCGCCGGTACTGGCTTTGGGCCTGACCAAATTGTTCAAGAAATCGGCCAAGGTCGACCAGACCAATATCCAGATTACCAACAGCTGGCTGAGTGTCAACAACTGGCTGATTGACCATGTATTACCCAATACCCACTGGGACATCAGTATTGAAGATGGTCTGGAACTGAGCATGCAGGGCCGTTATTTAATGACCTGTAACCACCAGAGCTGGGTCGATACCACCGTCAACCAGTATTTCGGTTTAACCCGTATGCCACTGACCCGTTTCTTTACCAAATGGGAGCTGATCTTTATTCCTTTTGTCGGACAGGCCTTTAAAATTCTGGGCTTCCCGATGATGAAGCGGCATACCAAAGAACAGATTGCCAAAAATCCGGCGCTAAAAGACCGCGATATGCTGGAAGCGCGTAAATCTTGCGAGCAACTGCTCAGCCAGCCATTTACCCTGCTCAACTATCTGGAAGGCACGCGCTTTACTCAGGAAAAACATGATCAGCAACAATCACCGTATCAGCATCTGCTGAAACCCAAAGCTGGCGGTCTGGCGCTGGCGCTGAATATTCTCGGCAATGAAATTGATGCGCTGGTAGATATGACCATTGTGTATCCGGACGGCGCACCGGGTTATGGTGAATTCTGGCTGGGTGAAGTGCCACGTATTGCGGTCAATCTGCGCAAAATTGACATTCCAGACTGGGTCTTGGGTGGTGACTATGAAGAAGATGCCGCATATCGGGAACGTTTTCAGGACTGGGTGCATCAACTCTGGACAGAGAAAGATCAGCTCATTCATGAAATGAAACAGAAATTTGCTGAGCAGTAAGCGAGTACCAAAAGCATTATGAAGAAACGCGAAGAGCCGGTGATCAAATCTTCCTTTCACTTTGTCAGAAAGGACTCATGGAGCTGGAAAGTAGTGCTGGTATACGACATCTTTATGATGGCGTTAATTCTCATCAACCTGTTCTGCCTGAGTGCCAATGCCATTTTGATGAGTGATTTTGGTGACTGGCTTTTCAACTTTATTCAATTGCCGGAGGTACTGCAATTTTATCGCACAGAACTGCGTCCCTGGGTCATTATTACCGAAGGCTGGTTTACCACCTTCCTGATTATCGAATTGCTGGTACGTTGGGGCCTGGCGATTATTTTCCGGCATCATGCCCGCTGGTGGTTCTTCCCCTTCGTACACTGGTATGAAGTGCTGTCGATTCTGCCACAGCTGCGTTTTCTGCGTTTATTACGTGCCGTGGCAATTGGCTACAACCTATATAGTCATGGCTACAAGGTCATCCCGGACAGCATCTTCCGACGTGCCAACTTTTATTACAACCTGGTGATGGAAGAACTGTCGAGCCGGATTGTGCTGACCATTGTCAATAACCTGCAACGTGAACTGAGCAGCAGCACTGGTCATCGCCAGTTTATTGATGATCTGGTCGAGCAGCACCGCAAACTGCTGGCCGCAGCACTGGCCGACATCTTGCAGCAATCTTTGGGTAAAGAATTGCAGAGCCAGCGTCAGAGCATTGCCGAAAATGTCGGTCAGGTGGTGAGTCAGGCCATTGAAGATACCCCGGAGCTGACCCAGTTACTGCGCCTGCTGCCAATTGTCGGCGGACGTATGGAACGGCAGATTCAAAGCATTGGCCAACGTTTGGGCGAAAATATTACCCAAGGGCTGATTCAGCCTTTTGCCCATCATGACACCCTGCCAGATAATGTGGCCTATGCGCATATTGCCAACAAAGTCAGCCAGATCGAGATTGAACATAATCCGCATATTGATGCGTTGGTGGAATCTGCGGTATTTGAAACCCTGGAAGCCATTCGCAAACAGGTGAAAGTGAAAAAGTGGCAACAGATCCTGAATGAGCAGGAAACTGACAAAGAATAACCAGCAATAAAAATATTTAAACCTTCGGCTAGAGTATTCGGCCGAATTGTTCTAGGATTTGCTCTATTTACAACATTTACTTCGACAACAATGAACAGGTCAGAAGTCTTAAGGAATCATTATGGCTGACATACGGATAAAAGGCAGAATGGTCAATGCGATTCGCATTAGCTTAGATACAGATGATCATGATGCGATCCGCCAGCAATTGAGCCCAATGTTACAAAAAGGGTTTCCACCCCAAATTCCGGCGGTGATTGAAAGTTCGGTAGATCAGGAATTAATTGCCCTGATTCAACTGCTGATTGATCTGAATGTACAGCCACTGGCCGTGGTAGAAGGCATTCTGTCGGAACAGGCGCGTGCCATCCAGTTCCCGGTAATTCCGCAAGATCGTCAGTTACAACAGATCAAAGCCACCCAGGAACAGGTCATTGAAACTCCGGCAGAACCTGAAGCGCCTGCCGCAGAAGCCGCGGTGGTAGAAGCTGCAGCGGCACGAATTTCGCATGTGACCTCTTATCACGATGAAATTCTGCGTACCGGTCAATGTCTGGTCCAGAACCAGGGCGATATTATCTTGAAAGCTGGTATTAACAGCGGTTCGGAAGTGATTGCTTCAGGAAATATACATATTTATGGTAGCGTTCGTGGTAGAGTCATTGCCGGCGCAGGTGGGAACAGTTCAGCACGAATTTTCTGTCATTCCCTAGAAGCAGAATTGGTATCTATTGCAGGCACTTACTGTGTGGCGGACGATATTCCCCCGCACGTAACGAAAAAACCGGTACATATTTACCTAAATGACAACCAAGAGCTTGTATTTGAAGCTCTGGAATTTTAATGTATAAATAAACACCAAAAAACCCCATACACAAAAGGGGGATTTAAACCATAACAGGAGTGGATTCGGTGGCGAAAATTGTTGTCGTAACATCAGGCAAAGGTGGCGTAGGTAAAACTACAACGAGTGCATCTTTTGCAACAGGTTTAGCCCTACGTGGCCACAAAACTGTTGTTATCGATTTTGACGTGGGTTTGCGTAACCTGGACTTGATCATGGGTTGTGAACGTCGCGTTGTTTATGATTTTGTGAATGTTTTAAATAATGAAGCGCGTTTACAACAAGCATTAATTCGCGATAAAGATATTGAAAACCTTTATATTTTACCTGCTTCTCAAACTCGTGATAAAGATGCCCTGACCGATGAAGGTGTGGCACGTGTCATGGATGAGCTTGCTCAAGAGTTTGATTACATTATCTGTGACTCACCAGCAGGGATTGAGCGTGGCGCCATTTTAGCCATGTACCATGCCGATGAAGCGATTATTGTGACCAACCCTGAAATTTCTTCAGTACGTGACTCGGATCGTATTATTGGCATGCTCGACAGCAAAACCAAAAAAGTAGAACAAAACGAAGGACGTATCCGTAAGCATTTATGTATCACACGTTTCAATCCGGAACGTGCCGATAAACAGGAAATGCTCACCATTGACGATATTTCAAAAGATATTTTACGTGTACCAACTTTAGGTGTAATTCCAGAATGTAAAAGCGTTCTGCAAGCATCTAACGAAGGTAAGCCAGTCATTCTGTATAGCGAAACTGAAGCGGGTCAGGCGTATGATGACCTGGTGGCACGTTTCTTGGGTGAAGAGCGTCCATACCGTCACATTACTGCTAAACCTAAAGGCTGGTTAGCACGATTATTTGGAGCGTAATTATGGCAGGATTCTGGAGTAAATTATTTAGCAGCGAAGAAAAAGCATCAAGTGCTCAAACCGCCAAGGATCGTTTAAAAGTCATTGTTGCTTCTGAAAATGGTTTAGGCCGCCGCCTGAGCCAGGACAAAATTGACCAGATGAAAAAAGAAATCATGCAGGTCGTGAACCGCTATGTCCGCGGTGTCGATGAACAGCACATTCAAATGTCGGTACGTTCTGAAGCCAACATTGAAATGCTTGAAATGAATATCAATTTGCCTGAAGAGCGATAATCTGATTTTTGATTAGTCAAGCAAATTGAATCAAGGCAGAATATGAGGCGGAAATAGCAAACTTAAAGCATTGCTTTAAGGATTTGCCCAGCCGCAAGACGAGAAGCTGTGCTTCAAGATAAAGTGCACAAAGACACTTTGCCTCTTGCGAACTCATATTTTGCCTTTTTTTCATTTCGAAAAACTATTCCAGGAGATTGCGATGGCATTGTCTCAACCAGCAACATTCAATGAAGAATGGTCAGATGAGCGTGTATTTGCCTACCTGAATCAGCTTCCTCCGAATGGTGTGAATGCTGATTTCCATGTGCTTTACCATGCATTTAAACATATGCGCCCAGCAGACTATGAGCGTTTACTGACCCAGTTTGTTGCCGATGGCCGTGATGTAAATGCCACCAATCCGGAAGGACAGCGCATTCATGACGTGATTGCTGAATTCCCGCGTCAAAGCGCAGAATTCTTGGCAGTACTAGCAAAATTTGCTTAAGTCACACTGTCCATAAAAAAGCCCACCTATTGGTGTAATGCCAGTCAGTTAAGCAAATATTAGAAAAATGTAGTAAAAATGAGTGTATGTAAATACGCTCATTTTTTTATGTCTTTATCTGAACATTTAGAATCCACTCTTGAACATTCTCTCCCATCACT